>NZ_JBPYCS010000006.1:0-150466 GCF_051846935.1 Virgibacillus sp. W0430 | reverse complement strand
CATAGAATTCTTGCACATTGGCCAGAATGACGTTAGTGATAGTACAGCACTAAAAAATTTAACGAATTTAAAACATTTATATGCTTTTCATAATCACATTAGTGATATCACAGCATTACAAAACCTAGAGCAACTTACACAAATTTATCTAAGTCATAATCATATTAATGACTTCTCTCCATTACAAGACCTTAACAACGCTACAGGCCGATTCGATAACCAAAGCATTCAACTGGATGAAGTCGAAGTGTTATTAACTTCTAGAACATTAGAAATTGACAATCCACTTATTGATATAGATGGTACAGTTTTTGACAAAGTAAATGTTATCGATGGATCGTATAGGAATCCGACAATTAAATGGGATGGATTGACCGGATCGGAAACGGAAAGAACGTTTACATTTGATGATGGAGAACAATACGGAGTTTCTGGAACCGTTACACAGCCGATAAAATGGGTAGTAGATGAAAAGCCAGTTATCCATGCATCAGACATAAGTATTTTACAGGGTAGTCAATTTGATGCTCTAGACCAAGTAACAGCAACAGATAAAGAAAGTGGTATTTTAACGGACGCTATTAATGTGATTAAAGATGAGGTTGACATTTCAGTTCCAGGTTCATACGAAGTAGCGTATGAGGTCACGGATAACGGTGGTCAAAAAGTAGAAAAAACAATTACAGTTACGGTCATACCTATAGAACTGAGCATTCCACTTGGTACTAAGACAGAAGTTTTCCCAGGACAGATCGGAACGGTTGAAAATACGGGTACGACAATCACTTTCCCAAGTGATCTACCTTTATTTACACTTGTAACGATAACAGATCAAGGTGAAACGGCAATTGTAACAGATGCAGAAGGTATTGAGCGGGCTGGAGATGTATTAGAATTTCATTTCGAATACTTAGAAGGACAAAGTTTTTATGACTCATTTGAGCTGACAATGTCTTATGGGAATGGGTTCAGCACAGAAGTTGATATCTATTATTACAATGAGGTCTTGAAACTGTGGGAAGTACAAAATGGTATAATGGATGTTAGTGAAAACACGATCACCATAAATCCAAATCATTTCTCTACGTACGGTGTGTTTGCATTAGTAGAAGATGGTCCTAATATTGAAGAACCAGTGGACGAAGATTATCCTCGAATGGAAGACCCAAGTACGGAAATACCAGAAGATGTGGATAAGCCGGATTCAGAAGAGTCTAGTACGGAAACACCAGAAAACGAGGAAAGACCGGGTTCAGAAGACCCTCAAGGTGAAGGAAATTCCAATGGCGATGATGACAAAAGTACGACAACCGTTACTGTAGAAGATGACAGTGGAGGTAAGGATGGTAAGGGGTTACCTATGACGGCAACGAACACCTTCTTTATAATTGCCATCGGATTTACCATTATAATACTAGGTGGAATTTCTTTCGTATTTATTCGCAGAAGGGAATTAAAACAATAATAGTTTACTCTATTTGTAAAAGGTAGGAGGTCATTAGATTCTCCTACCTTTTTATATAAATATCGTAGTTACTGAAAGGAAATAATCCGTCTGTGAGGAAAGATTTGTGTGAAAAAATATTGCTAGCTTTGCTTAGTTCAATTTTGTACCCTTTTTGGTTGTGGATGTAATGACGGTACAGAAGGTTAAGAAAGATTTCTGATCTGCTTTATAATTATGCATAAAATCATTTATTAAAAATGGGACGGCCAAGAAGTAAAAGCCAACTTTGGTTCAAATAACACCTATTGTAAACGATAAGATATTGATAGACAATTGCAATGATTTTTCTGATTGAGTCACGTATTTGTGGGTGTTATTTTAAGAAGTTAAAAAACCGCTCTTTGTATTCGTTAATTTTAGTATTGATTCCTACCGACCGCAGAGGAGTCTAAGCCGTGCCCGCGGAAAGCATCCACCTGCAGTGAACATCAACGGTGTTATTCATGTGTTTATCGTTCGAAGTAAAATTGATCACATATTATCTAGTTAGATTCGTGCATCTGTTCCCCCACAAACATTTTACTCATACAATTTTTCTTTATGTCTCAGCATCTGTCCTAGCGTATATCCTTGTTTTTTAGTAAACCTACATTCATAAAGAGTGACGGGTATAGATAAAATTCCCCCTATACTGGCATGCGGATATAAAGCAGAACGTATAAACCTTGCTAGTACATCAACTTTTATACAATTTCCCCTATCATTTTAGCCAAATTTAGTTTAAAATTTCTAACATACCTTTTTTACTAAATTGAGGCACCACTTGAATTTTTCATCATACGAATCTCCAACCACGATGTCCAGTTATCCAACCAACATTATCCCTTTTATTGCACATTTTGTTACTGATTTAGCTCTGAAAAAGGGGAGTAAGAGAGGAGCGGCGATTTGAATTGGACGAGGAAAGTAGTTCTATGGCTGTTATGTTTCATTATCGTTGGCTTAGGCATTTATTACTGGCATGCTCTACATAATGAGGGGCTTGTTAAGCGTGGGGAAGTAAATATATCGGAAACGAATTTTGCAAACAACGGCATATTAAAATTAAATGGTGAATGGGAATTTTATTGGGGGGAACTACTTACCTCTGAAGCTATAGGGCAACTAGATACAACACCTTCATATATTAAGGTTCCAGGAAGCTGGATTCGTGACCTTGATGGCAATCGATATGCAAATAAAGGGTTTGCAACGTATCGGATGAGGATAACGGATATTCCTGAGAATCATTTTTTTGGAATGAAAAAATCAAATATTCGCAATGCAAGTAAAATATTTGTCAATGGTGAGCTGGTGCTAGAGGACGGTAAGGTTTCGCAGACAATGGAAAAAAGTATTCCGGGTAATAATTCTGAAATGGTATATTTTGAAATGAATGAATCGACTGCAGAAATTATTATACAAGCATCCAATCATGAATATATTGTTGGAGGTATATCCAGACCAATTTTATTTGGTTCGCAAAGAGAAATGATAAAAAGTCACCAGCAGAGTATTATATTTGAATTTGCGATGATATTTATTGTTTTTATGGTAGGAGTTTTTTATGCGATTTTATTTGTAACGAGTAAATATTATCGGGAAAAGGAGCCAGCAACCTTTGCTTTAGCATTTGCTTGTGTATGCTTTGGTATTATGGGAAGTATCTATAGTGAGCGAATTATAACGATTATTATTCCCGAAATAACGTTGAGTTCAACATTACGCTTTGGCCATATCGTGAATGCGTTATCTGGTATTTTTGTCTTATTGGTTGTAAATAAAATAAATGCCACATTTCTATCGAATCGAGTGAGAAATGTAATTGCAATTATATTTGGCTTTTTAATCTTGTTTGCACTATCGCTTCCATTGGAAATATACTTAGGAACATTAACGTTTTATATGATTTTTGGTGTTTGTGCATTTTTTATCATGTGGCTTAGAGTCTTTTGGTTATTCTTCAACAAAAAGCACGTTATTAATAATTCAGTGGAGCATGTAACCTTAGTTGTTGCAATGTTTTGTGTATTTCAGTTTTGGTTTGATGTTACTATTTATAGCTTTGGACTAACGTCAAATATGAATGTTGCATTTTTTTGTATGGCTGTTTTTAGTATTGCTATCGCATCCCTATTAATCCATCGATACACACTTTATTATAGAAAAAGTGCCGAGTTATCCTATGAACTATTAGAAGCACTTAACATTGTTTCAGAGAAATCGAGTCAGGTGGATGAGAAAGAGCTCGCTTTTTTACAGGCACAAATTAAACCGCATTTTTTATTTAATGCATTAAACGTAATTGCATCTTTGGTTTTAACCAATAGAGATAAGACGTATGAGTTAGTATTATCATTAAGTGATTATTTGCGTGCGAAGTTTGATTTTTATAATAAAGAACAGTGGGTGAGCATCCATGACGAATTAGATTTTATTTCTGCTTACCTAAAGATTGAAAAAGCTAGATTTGAAGAAAGGCTAAAGGTTATCGTTTCAATTGAGAAAGGTGTAGATTTTGTTGTTCCGCCATTTATTATCCAACCATTAGTAGAAAATGCAGTGCGTCATGGAATAAATATGAAAAAAGAAGGTGGCACGGTTACGATTACTATTAAAAAAACAGCGGAAGGTCATATCATTTCTATTGCGGATGATGGCATAGGAATCGCAGAAGATAAGCTACATACCATTTTACATAATAACCGTTCGAATGGTGAAGGAATTGGATTGCACAATATTCAGACACGAATGGAGCGATTATTTGGGTATGGTTTATCGATTGAAAGTGTACAAGGAAAAGGTACAACGATCTCAGTACATATTCCAAATCGTGGGGGCATTAATAATGAAATTCCTCTTACTTGATGATGAAAGAATGGCGCTCGAGCATTTGAAGCACATTTTTGAAAAGGATAAACGAGTAAAAAAAGAAAATATACACTCTTTTGTTTCCCCAACAGAGGCATTGGCTTGGGCGCAGAAAGAGCACGTGGAGGTTGCTTTTATCGATATTGAAATGCCTGAAATGAATGGTTTAGCCTTTGCGAATAAATTGAAGTTGATGCAACCGCAAATTGAAATTGTATTTATCACTGCTTATCAGGATTATGCTGTAGAAGCATTTGAACAATATGCACTTGACTATTTATTAAAGCCGGTGCGGTTACAGAGAATGGCACGCACAATAGATCGAATCGAAAGTCGAATAAAGGAAAAAAGAAGCCTTGAAAAGTCATTGGAGGTCACTACGATATATGTGATGGGAAATGTATTTATTCAAGTGAATAACAAAGAAATTGATTTAAAGTGGCGTTCTGGTAGAGTAAGGGAATTATTTTTATTATTACTACATTTTCGAGAAAGAGCGATTTCAAAGTTTGAAATAATTGATATTATTTGGCCAGATTCCACAGATAAAAAAGCTACTGCCCATTTACATATGACGATCTATCGCTTGCGTCAGTTATTACGCACGCACCAGCTTGACATATCTATTAAGTTTCAAAATGATTCGTATCAAATGGTGTTAGGTCAAAGGATTGAGACGGATGTAGATCAGTGGTACAAGCATTTGAAAAGTTACCCAACTGTTACACAAGAAAATGTTAGAGATTGTATTGCAGCACTTTCCTTTGCAAGAGGACGTTACATGGAAAATTTGGACTACACGTGGGCAACTAACGAGCAGACTTATTTACAAAATCTATATAGAAATCGGTTAATCGATATTTCACGTTGCTTGTCTGAAGCTAAACAGATTGATGAAGCAATTATGTATTATGAGAAAGTATTAGAGCTACCCTTTCACGATGACACGATTGTGTTGGAGCTATTTCAACTATACGCTTTGAAAAAACGAAGTCAGGATATTGTCCGACTTTATAAAACACTAAAACAATTTTATCAAGAAGAAATGCACGTACCAATGAATCGCACAGTTAATCAATGGTATAAGGAATGGAAAGCGAATAATTAAATCACATTTTTTTTCGAGAAAAGCTAGGTTTATTTTACTAGATAAATAGACTTAGCTTTTCTAATGTTAAGTCTATGTTTAGTGTCGTAATATATAATTTTGTAGGAAACTGTAGAAAAATAGCTATAGGAGTGGTTTACTCCGATTGCTAAGAGTTAATGTGAATTCTAGTATATAAGGCTTAGTTTCGGCTGTATTATAAGTATCGCATCGATTTCTTACAATATAAATAGGCGTAAAGGATTGTTTATTAATCGCGTTTAGGAGTTTACCTTTATATAAAAAATGAATGATGGAGGGGTTTTATGAAGAGACGAAATGTTAGACGGTTGAACAAGGGGATCAGCATATGGATCATTATTATGTTATTGTTGCCGATGTTGCCGGCAAAGCCGATGAGTGCCTCGGCAGCTGCATCACAACCAATAACCATTGCGCAAGGGGACAGGAATCTAGGGATAAATGATCCATTTACATCAGCATATTGGAATATTGGTCATGACGCTGTTTTGCAAAATGACCGCATTGTTTTAACGCCTGCGGAAGGTAATCGTAAAGGATTTGCTTATATGAAAAATAGTATTCATTTAAGCGAGGACTTATCTTTTAATGCAAAATATTCATTTAAAATATCTGAATCTGACTCTTCAGGTGCTGATGGGATTGCTTTTGTAATTCAAAGTGAAAGTAATACGGCTGGTGCTGAGGGAGAAGGAATGGGATATAGTGATATTACACCGAGTGTCGTAGTGGAGATTGATACATATAGAAATCCTGGTATCGACCCTTCTGAAAGTCATATCGCTATAATGAAAAATGGTAATTATAGGCAGCATTTAGCCTCAAAAAACTTACCGAGCATTGACAAAGATGATACAAAGCAGTATTCGGTTTGGGTTGATTATAGTGCGGGTCAAATGAAGGTGTATTTCGCTGAGGATAATAATGGAGATGCTACAAAGCCAGAAATTCCACACTTAGACTATCCTATTAATCTAAAAAATATTTTTGGTGAGACGAGGGATGTCTTTGTAGGATTCTCATCAGCTACAGGCGGTTCGTGGTCCAAACATGAGATTCTAGGTGTTTTATTTGATAGTGAGTATACGTCGGCTGGAATTAAAGAAAATGATAACTATGTGCAAGCACCAAAGCCCGCAGCACCCGCAGCAATGAGTATAACGAAGCAAGAGGATCAAGCGTATACAGTAACTCCGGAAGCAGGAAAAACATATATTTTCTACGAGAATGAAAACGATGTGAAACCAATCGCTTCAGG
The DNA here is from genome assembly GCF_051846935.1 of Virgibacillus sp. W0430. Taxonomy (NCBI): domain Bacteria; kingdom Bacillati; phylum Bacillota; class Bacilli; order Caryophanales; family Bacillaceae; genus Virgibacillus; species Virgibacillus sp. W0430. The sequence goes on along the minus strand of NZ_JBPYCS010000006.1, from coordinate 143,722 downwards.
AACTGAACTGGTCATTGAACCAAGTATGAATACAAATGGAAAAAAATATTATTATTCAATCGTTGATAACGGTGTGCAAAGTGATCGGGCTCCGATTGAAGTTTTAATGGAGGATAAAGGTATCTTTACTTCTTCCGGGTCAACAACTTTTGAAATTGGCCAATCGGTAATAATTGATGCACATATTACGATCGATATTTACTCTCGTCCAACGTTAGACAAGGCAAGCGTTGTTATCGATAATTTCGAAATTGGGGATAAGCTTTTATATGAAAATCAAAGTGGCATAACGGGAACGTATGATAATGAAAATGGTGTATTAACACTTACAGGAGAGGCAACTGTTGAGGAGTATCGGGCAGCTTTAAGGTCTGTTGCATTTACGACTACTTCTACTAATGCAGCAGAGCGTGAAATCACGTTTACCATTTCACCAAATGATGTAAACATGTCAGATAAAAAAGTTATGAAAGAAGCTACATATTCTGCTCAAGTAATTGATGGTAGCGGGGATGGGGCGTACACCTTTGGTACAATAGTAAACATTACTTCCAATAAAGCACCTGTAGGACAACGGTTTAAAAATTGGGAAGTACTAAGTGGAGATGTGGCATTAGCAAATGCAAAAGAGTCAACTACTACGTTTCCAATGCCAGCTGGTCCAATAGAAATAAAAGCAATTTATGAGTCTATTTATACGATGGAAGTACAAAATGGAATTGGAGCAGGTACGTATGCTGAGGGAGAAACAGTAACGCTCACTGCCGATAAAGCACCTGATGGACAACGGTTTAAATCATGGGAAGTACTAAGTGGAGATGTGACATTAGCAAACGCAAAAAAGTCAACTACTACGTTCACAATGCCTGCTAATCCAGTAGTAGTAAAAGCAACGTATGAAGTAATTCCTTATGAGGTAGCAGTGGAGAATGGTACAGGCGATGGCGTGTACACCCCTGGTACAATAGTCACTATTACTGCAGAAGAAGCTCCTAATGGACAGCGATTCAACTCCTGGGTTGTTACAAAAGGAGCAGTTGACTTTAAGCAAAGCGCGTCAGCAGAAACAACCTTTAAAATGCCGTCAGAACCTGTAACTGTTAAGGCAGTGTATAAGGATTTAACAGAAGAAGAAATTAGAGAGCAGTTAGAAGAAGTAGTTAACGATTTAACACTCGAAACAGCTTTTACATTCAGTGAAGGAGATACATGGGAAAGTATTACATTACCATTCTTAATGTTAACGGAAGGCATGCATGATACAGCGATTGACTGGACTTCTAGTAATTCAGATGTAATTTCAATTGATGGTCATCGTGCTACTACGCATCGACAGGAAAAAGGGGAATCAGTTATCTTAACAGCAACAGTTTCTAAAGCTGGTTATTCGATCAATAAAACATTTCTTTTAATCGTAAAAAGTAACTTAGTTGATTACAAGGAAAGTGAATCAATAAAACGCGAAGCAGGAATTAAGTATGGTAAGAAAACGGAAGCCTTGGACGTAATCGAACGTATCAATCTATACGACGACAATAATCTGCTTATAAATAAGATAGATAAGCTCATTGTTGATGAGAACATGCTTCCTTCAAGCTTGAATAACCGTTTTTCTGTATATTTAACTGATAATCAAAATGATCCAGCAGATGAATTAGCTATTGAAATTAACTCATCTGCCTTAAAGAAAATCCAAGGTGACTTAGAAGTTATAACAGATCAAGCGACTATTTTAGTAAGTAAAGAGGAAATAAACCGCTTGAATAAAAGCTTATTAGATTTATATTTCCGAGTGGTGCCTGTACGCAATCAGCAAGCTAGAGACGATATCGAAAAAAGAATCACAGCAGACGCATCCTTAAAATCACTCTTGAATTCTATTCATAAAGAAGCGATTGCAAAAATGGTAGGAACACCAAAAGAAATTGAAACAAATTATTCTGGATATCGTACAGAAATTATACTACCAATTACAGAGTTCTACTATGAGGGTATGAAATTAGATAACATTCGCGTTTTTATTGAGCATAGTGATGGAACGATTGCTATTCAAGAGGGTACAATCACTTACGATCAGGACAGACCTGTTGGCTTCAAATTTGCGATCGATAAATTTAGTACCTTTACTTTATTAGAGATAGAAGCACCAGTTGATGCAAGCCCTGATGCAAATGAGAGGGATAATGGAGCTGGTGGACAAGAGTCAACTGCGGATTATACTAACTCAAACGGTAATCAAGGATCAATTGATGATAATAATGAAGATGTAAAAGATAATGAGCAAGGGGAAACATTACCTAAGACAGCATCAAATATGTACGCATACTTGTTCATTGGTTTACTCCTATTAATTACAGGTCTATCAATTTATTATTATAAACGATTCAGAAAGCAAGGCTAAATGAGACTTTAGCTTTTGCAACTTATAAAGATAGTAAATATGATCTGAATTGTAAAAGATAGTATTTAATAATCCGAATCAAATCATATCCACTGGGTGGTATGTAAGTCAAAAATAGGTAGTTACGGTGAATATTATGAGTATGCTTGTCATTTGATAGCTTAGATTAATTCACTACGTTTCTGATAATATGCCATAATTTTGCCAGCTCGTATTATGGTTCTTTGTCAAATGAGGTGATGATGTTTTAATTCGAGGAATACGTACTAATTAAGTAGAACGAAACATGGAAGCTTGCGCTCTGATTTCACTGACTTGCTACAGCCGACAGGCTTTCCGCGGGCACGTCCTCCGCTTCTGTAGCTCCTCTATTCGAGTCGCTACAGTGATCTTCGGACGCGTGCTATTTCCGCAGAAGTCCGTCGACTTTTCGTTCCAGTTAGCTATAGAGGGCTAATAGCCTTATTGCACACACTTCAATGCTGTTTCATTTGCATTGGAGTGTGTTTCTTTATTCTGATTGCCCTATTTTTGGTTATATAGGTAGTTGCGACAAACCTTATTCTTTTAATTGTTTCTATTGATATAATTACATTGAAAGTTTTAGCTACCATTAATTTGTTTTTAGTTACCTTCATACTGGTAATTGAATTATTATTCGGTACATAAGTTGTTACCGTTGGTTCTATATTGAACAGCAGATCGATAAGGGGTTCCGGAATAATTCGATATTTTATTCTTGATCTAAAATCGCAGTGGAACAAACTGTACATACACATTACTAATAATTGCACCTATTTATCACTACTCAATTTGAAGTAAATATATTAAAGGTAATATGAATAAGCTTTAAGGGTTGCATTGTCCGATCTTTCGTTATAAAATTAATTACATTAAATTTAATATAATTAATTTTAATTAATATAAAGGGTGTGCAGAAATGGAAGAGCAAGATCCACGAATCAAAGCATTCACCGTCTTTATCAAATCGTCACAATCTGTCAAGAAACTGATTAAGCAGGACTTCCTGAAAAAGGAAATTAATTTAAATGAGTACGCTGTGATGGAACTCTTGTACCATAGGGGTGACCAACCGATTCAATCAATCGGAAAAAGAGTACTCATGGGTGGAGGTAGTATTACCTACGTAATAGACAAGCTTGAAAATAAAGGGTTTTTATACAGAAAGCCATGTAAAGAAGATCGGCGTAAAATGTTTGCTTGCATCACTGAAGCGGGTAAACAATATATGGACACACGCGTTGAAGAACAAGAGGCATTGATTAACACTATTTTCGCGGAATGGGATAATGACGAAGTGGAAGAGGCAATCAATCTTCTTAAACGCATTGGTATACACGCTGAAAGTTTATTAAAATAAAGCTTGTGCATGTAAAGGGCACGAGTTTTAAAATAAGTTAATATCTCGAATTAGAGATAATTGCATTTAAATCAACTACAAAGGAGTTTATTGAAATGAAAGACGAACTACTTGGAATTCACCACGTTACGGCGATGACAGATAATGCACTTAGGAACTATACGTTCTTCACCGAAGTACTTGGAATGAGATTGGTTAAGAAAACAGTGAATCAGGATGATATTCATACATATCATACATTTTTCGCAGACGATGTCGGTTCCCCAGGCACAGACATGACCTTCTTCGACTTTCCAAACATTCCAAAAGGAATTCCTGGCACGAACTCAATTTCTAGAACAGGGTTAAGAGTGCCTGACGATGCGGCCCTTGACTATTACTTGAAACGTTTCAAAGAGTTTGACGTAAAAAACGAAGGTATTCAAGAGCTATTCGGTAAAAAAGTGTTGCCTTTTGAGGAAGCCGATGGCCAGAGGTATCAATTGTTCTCTGATGAAAACAATAAAGGGGTTGCACCGGGGATACCTTGGAAAAATGGACCGGTACCTGAAAATAAAGCAATTTACGGCTTAGGACCCGTTGAAATTACCGTAAGCTATTTTGAGGATTTCAAAAAAATGCTTACTGACGTTTATAGGATGAAACCAATACGTGAAGAAGAAAACGTGACACTACTTGAGGTAGGAAAGGGTGGCAATGGGGGGCAGGTCATTTTGAGAAATGATGATTCAACTTCAGCTCGTCAAGGATACGGACAGGTTCACCATGTTTCGTTTAGAGTGAAAGATCACGAGATGATTAAACAGTGGGAAGCGAAATACGACAAAATGGGAATACAACACTCCGGTATTGTAGACCGCTTCTATTTTGAAGCACTTTATACACGTGTCGGACATATTCTCATTGAACTATCAACAGACGGCCCTGGTTTCATGGGGGATGAACCATACGAAACACTAGGAGAAAGCCTTTCACTACCACCTTTTCTCGAGCCAAAGCGAGAAGAAATAGAAGCGCAGATTCGTCCATTCGATACAACGCGTTCTTAATCGTATAAAAAGGAGAAGATGACATGGAGACAATCAAAAGAATCCATCACATAACCGCCATTGTAGGAGATCCGAATGAAAATTTGAAATTTTATAGGGATGTTTTAGGACTCCGTCTAATTAAGCAAACGATAAACTTTGATGACCCTAGTGTCTATCACCTGTACTTTGGAGATCACAACGATTCACCTGGCACGGTCATAACATTCTTTCCTTGGACGAACAATAACTATGGTAAAAAGGGGAGTGGCCAGGTCGGAAGGATTGCTTTTAGAGTACCAAAAGGTAGCATGGACGATTGGAAGGAGCATCTGAAGGCTCAACATATTCAAGTTGAAATGACGCAACTTTTTGGTGATAACACACTTGAATTCGTTGATGCTCATGGACTTGAGCTCGCAATTGTCGAAGACGGAACAGAAGCGAATAATAAAGACATCCTTGGCTTTCATGGAGCTGTATTATTGTCCGGAAATCCGGAAGGGACGAAAGTACTGCTTACAGATCTCATGGGATTAAAAGAACTGGATAGCGCTGATGAAAATCATCACTTTGAAACAATAGGCGAGGAAAAGCATCACATCGTTATTTCAATCCCGCCGCAGCCGACTGGAAGATTCGGGATCGGAACGGTTCACCATATCGCTTGGTCCGTGTCGGGGATGGACGAGTTGAAAGAATGGCAGTCGAAACTAAAAAAAGAAGGCTTCGGCGTCACTGCAGTTAGAGACAGAAATTATTTTAACTCCATCTATATGGGGGAAAAAGGAAATGTCGTATTCGAATTTGCAACAGATGGCCCGGGCTTTTTCGTAGATGAAGATAAGGAATTACTAGGGACAGCGCTTAAGTTACCGGAACAATATGAACAAAATAGGCAGGAATATGAAACATTGCTGCCTGAATTGGACATATAGTATATGAAAAAAATGTTGAATTTCTCGCCACAAGACCTGACGACAAAAGAGAAGAAGAAACTTCTAATTGGATCAGTCGTACCAAGGCCGATTGCATTAGTCTCAACAATGTCAAATTCAGGTATAGTCAATGTCGCACCGTTCAGTTACTTCAACATCGTCACTTACAGCCCACCCATGCTGTCTATCGCAGTGCAGCGCTCTGAAGGAGAATCAAAGGACACCGCCAGAAATATATTTGAAAATAAAGAGGCGGTAATCCAAGTTGTTGATACAGATAACGTAGAAGCGGCGAATACGACTTCAGCACCGTTGGGTCCCGATGAAAGTGAGCTCGATCTATCAAATTTTACTACAGCAAAATCAAAAGCTGTCACTGTTCCGGGATTAAACGAAGCCAAAGTAAGATTTGAAACAGAATTGTATGATTCAATTGTTATTTTTAATGACGATAATATTCCTACTACAGATGTTTTAATGATGAGAGTAAAACACTATCATATAGAGGAAAGTATCTATCAAAATGGATATATAGACCCGCTGAAATTAAATGCCGTAAGCAGGCTGGCCGGTAATGATTACGCTGAAATAGGCAGGCTGTTTACAATAGAACGTCCTAAATAAAACGATAAATGTAAGGGGTTGGAAACGAATGAAGTATATTTATAATGAAAATAAAAAAGGTGCACCCGTATTTATACTGCTCCATGGCACAGGCGGTTCAGAAACAGATTTGGTCTCTCTTGCGGAATTACTTAATCCGGAGTATAACGTTTTAGGCATTAGGGGAAATGTGCAGGAAAATGGGATGAACAGATTCTTCAAACGTCATGGGGAAGGCCAGTACGACTGGGCAGATCTTGAATTTCGCGGGAATGAACTTTATAAGTTTATTGTAGAAAAATCAAACGAATATGATTTTAAGCTTGAAGATGCTGTTTTTGTTGGATTCTCAAATGGCTCCAACATTGCAATACAAATGATGCTCCAACACCCTGCTACATTTAAAAAAGCGGCCTTATTTGCTCCGCTATATCCGGCAGACGTGGCAGAAAAACAGGACTTCAGTGACGTGAAAGTATTCCTATCACTTGGTAAAGGCGATCCGATTGTACCTGAATCTGAAAGTAAGCGAGTCATCAATCTATTTAAAGAAAGAGGCGCTGAGGTTACAACCGCTTGGGTGAACGGTCACAGCCTTACACAGGAAGTCGCCTTAAAAGCGAAAAACTGGTTAAAAAAGTAATCATACGTGTTCAATAGGATAAAGGAAGCGCAAAAGATCTTAGCACTTTTATATCGGACTTTTGAAACCGCTAATAGTTAAAGTAAGTATTGATGATAAATCAATCAAATGAAATGGATGTGTTCATGCTTTACGATGATTTTGAACAAAAGAAGCTAATGGTACATATGAATGACTTATATGTTGTTTGGCAGCTCATTCATAAACAAGGCGGGAAAATAGCTTCCAACGTTCAAAACAATGAATTCAGTATGGATGTATCGTTTAGGTGATGGATGTAGAGCTAGTGTGTTATGTATAAAACAGATCGTATGAATCACTGTATATAATAAAATAGAACGTGCACGTCAGCTCAATGTCGCATTTATAAATAACTAAAAAACAGCTTCATTGAACAGCACCTCAGTAGCTAGACACGGCTAACAATTGAGGTGCTGTTTTTTTACATGCATGAGCACTTGTACATTATTTTTTTAATTCATGACTGCATTCATATGCGCTTTTGTTACAGACCAATGTGTAGCAGACCAGTATTTCTTTTGGTCTTTTATATAAATGATTTGAGGCGATTCGTGTTTAACGTCTAAATCCGCTTCGATTTTATTGGAAACCGGTCGAGATTCTCTCACCTTTACTAACGTATAATCTATATTTTCGTTCGGACGATCTTCTAAATAAGCATTGTATTCGTTTAAAGCATTCGTACTGACTGGACACGTAGTGCTGTGTTTAAGAATGACTTGATCTTTAGTGGCCGATTTTTTGAATATCTCGTCCCATTCCTCGATTGTTGTAATTTCCTTCCAATTCATTTTCAATGTCTCCTTTAAGTAATAATTATTATGATGAATATCTGGATTTAGTTTAACTTTACGTCAACATTGGAGCGTTTTCAAAAAAAATGCTTCATTCCGGATAGTGCAAAGCCTTAAACCGAATGTTGTTATGGTTTTTCAGTTAAATTGTTGGGATGTTTACCTTATCATATAAGGCTTTTCTCTAGCTTTTCCCTAGTTTAAAGTGTTTTTTCGTATCTACGAATATTTCTAAGGAGTAGACACACACTATCCAATGAAAAAAACTAAAAAGTTAAAGGAGCGCGATTATGGGAATTTTAAGTGGGAATCCTCAAAATGAACCAATGCATTACGGTGAGGTTTTTGCGACGTGGACATACCTTTTTGCAGAAAAGGGGATGATATCCATGTATCAAACGTTCGTAAATCATACAGGGGATGATGATTTAAAAAAGCTTCTTGAAGAGGCTATACAAGGGGCAAAGGGTGAGACCCAACAAATTGAGGAGTTGCTAAAAGCGAATGGTGTTGCTTTGCCACCATCGCCTCCTGAGCGTCCAAAAGCGAATTTGGAAGATATTCCTGCTGGTGCACGCATTACAGACCCGGAAATTAGTGGATTACTATCAATGAATGTTGCGAAAGGGTTAGTTGCGTGTAGCACAATTATGGGGCAATCAATCCGTGAAGATATTGGTCTACTGTTCGGTCAATTTCATGTTAATAAAGCGCAATTTGGCGTAAAGGTATTAAAGTTAAATAAAGAGAAGGGATGGCTCGTTCCTCCACCGTTGCATATGGATACTCCGAATAAATAGTGAAAGCTAGGGTCATTCCTAGCTTTTCTTTTTATTATGAACGATTTTTGTAAAGGTAAAATGATTTACGTTCTTTTTATATATTACTCATCTAAGCGAATGGAATTTATGATGCTCCAGTGAGAAAAGCAACAGCCGGAAATCCAATTAAGAAGTTGAGAGAACTGCTTAAATTAGTTGAGGCATTGCCTACAGAAAGCGCGGTATATGCCAACGAGGGAATCGTAGTGGGTTAAAAAATAGATAAACCGATATAAAGGGTGTTTATCAAGACTCCAACTATTGATTGAAAAATACGCGATTCCATCATCGATCATTATTCATTTTACTTATTATGATAAAGATTATATACTAGCATTGTTAAGAAAATAAATGGAAATCGCTCTTATATGAAATTTCCAACAAGAAAGTCTATAAACATGTCTACAGGCATTTGAGAGAATCTCAAGTGTTTCTTTTATGAATGGAAAGAAATAGAATCTAGGGGGAGATTAAAATGACAGAAGATCGTTATCAAAAAGGGTTGGATAAAATTCAGGAGCTCACACAAGCAGGTGATGACAACCCAACTGGCTTTATGGATATTGGTGAAGCGTTCAAAGATATCGCGCCTGATTTAACCAAATATGTAGTCGAATTTGCGTTTGGAGATATTTATGCACGACCGGGTTTAGATAATAAACAAAAAGTGCTTACAACGATTACAGCTCTTGTGGCTCAAGGGAAGCCGCAGATTGGAATGCATGTCAAAACGGGTCTCTCCGTAGGCTTAACTCCAGAAGAAATTGTTGGTTGCATCATGCACCTCATCCCATACACAGGATTTCCAAGTGTACTTAATGCGTTAAAAGTTGCTAAGGAAGTATTTACAGAGCAAGGTGTATCCGTTAAAACGGCTAAAGATTAAGCAATCTGGAGTATACATTCTGGTTTCTTAACAATTTTTATGCTGTATAAGATTGCTTTCATGGCACCTTTAACAGATTGAATAGCGGGCCCATAATAATAAAACGATATAAGACCTTCCGTAAGTTAGTTAAACTTATGAGGGGTCTTATTTTATTTGTTAAAATAATATAAATTAACTTTCATAGGTCAAAAGAACTATTTATTTGTGAGTTAACGTTGAACTAACCTTGTGTTTCTATAATTTAATAAGATGATAGGCATTAAAAAGGAGGAAGTTAAGGTAATGAAAAAATATTCTATGAAACTGTTGATAATCGCTATTCTAGGAATAATACTCATCGGATGCGGTAAATTCACCATTGACGGGGAAGATGGAGAAAAAACAACCATTGATGTCGGTGATTTGAAAGATGGCAAAGTTAATGTTGAGGTAGAGGGGGCAGATGGCGAAGAAGGCGGTATGAACATTGAATCTGATGAAGAAGGAAATATGACGATGAAGATAAAAACAGATGAAGGGGAATTCGAATCAAAATCAGGAGAGGGTACAGAAATTCCTGAAGGCTTTCCAACAGATTTTCCAATTCCCGATAGCGCTGCATTGCAAATGGCGACTACAACAACAGAAAATGAAATCACTTCTTATTCTGTTGCCTTTACATTTACAGAAGATCCAGAAAGTGTATATAACAAGGTAAAAGAATATGCCGAGGATAAGGCATTGGAGATATCCATGGAAAGTATCTCAGAAATGGATGAAGACAAAACATATATGTTGGGCGCAGGAGAATCAAGTTCCGACTCACCTGAATATTTTCAATTCAATATATTTGCATCTGATGAAAATACAGGCTCAGTCATATATGGATTACCGACCAATAAATAACCGGACGAAGACAAAGAAAAATATTACTAACAATTTTAATGATACATGAAAAAGTGTTCCTGATAGCTATTTGAAAGTATGATCTGTTTACTTCTCAAATGCTCAGCTAAAAATAGGAGGAAAAAAAGAGATGTTCCTTTCATTTAGTATTTAGGAACAAGAGAGAGGAGAACCAAGTTGAAGAAGGCAAATGTGTTTCTGTTTTTTGTATGCTTGTTCGTAGCGGCATGTAGCCAAAATGATTCGGAAAACAGCACGGACGGAAGCAGGGTTGAGGGAGAAGAAGCTACAGCTGAACCTGCAGAACCAGATCAATCAGTAGAAGTAACAGCGGAAATGGAAGAAATAGAACATCCGGAAGAAATGGAGGAAGCGGAAGCTGCATCTGAAGAACAGAGTGCGAGTGAAATTGATGCTGCGCATGTTTTGCAACAGTCCTTTGAAGCGATGGCTGGACTGACAAGTGTCCATATGAACGCAAGTATGGAAGTTCATGAAAAGATTGATGATCAAGAGGATATAGAAGAAAAAACGATAGATATGACGATGCTCCTTCAAGAACCATATTCAAAACACTTTGCACTCGAAATCCAAAGCAATAGTAATGACCTGATTATATCTGAAGTTTACGAGATGCCGGATTCGCATTATATTCACTCTTCCGTACACGACGTAGATTGGGGAACAATTCCCAATCCGAATGGATCCCAGCAACCATCAGCGTTTATTACAGAAGCAACCATTGATGACCATTTGGCGTTTCGTTCAAATTTTGAAGTTTCCGAAGAAGAGAACGAATACGTGCTTACTTTTTCGGGCACTTATGATCAGTTTATGTCCACCGTTTATGGTGGGGCGATAGAGATGTTGCAAAAAGTAAGTAAAGAATTTCCAATGGAACTGGAAGATGTAATTAACTCTTATAAAATCACCATTGATAAAGATACGTATTATGTAAAATATTATAATATTCACTATGAAGGGCAAGTATCGGACGGTGAAATGGGGTACTTCGTTTCCATCGATGGGGCAGTGACAGTCGATGAGTATAATGAACATAATGAAATTATTGTACCACAAGAAGTTCTTGATGAAGCAGTGACGATGATTGATAATGCGGGCAATCCTCTTATGGGAGAATAATAAAAGAAAATTTTCACGTTAAGAAATAAAAATAAGACCGGATAAAACGAGGTTTGCCCTTATAGCAGGCCTCGTTTTAAAATGAATGAGTTTCATAATTTCATAAGCATTATGTCCATTTTGTCATTAAAAAGGGAAATACACCCACTTTCACTCAGCTTTGCAAGTTTACAGTCTTGCTTACAAATGCACCACGTTTCAGTGCTTCTTCTTCAGTATATAAATTGTACTAATCAAAACAATGATTAAAATTGAAACGGCGAGTGTGCCGTATTGGAATCGTATGGAAGAACTATTAGCAAGCTTTCCGAATCCATCCAGTACAACTGGAGATAAAAACTGTCCTAAAAACGTGCAGCTGGATGTTAAGGCAACTGCTTGGTCACCTTGGTGAAGAGCAACGCTATCTAATGCTTTGAGAGTAATGATTGGAAATAATGAACCTTGCCCGAACCCGACTAAACAAACACTCAAAATAACAAGAGGTATACTATTTGTGAATGTCAAAATAAAAAACGCAAGCCCCATTCCAGAAAGCATAACGGGAATAATATATTTCTTGAAAGTGAGTTCGATTTGCACAAGGAATAGACTCGTAATCATCCCCCCGACAGTTGTAAAAGAAACAACAGTCCCAGCAAGAGCCGCTCCACCTATATTGTTCTGTTCTAAAAATAATGCCATATTGGTTGCAATGGAATAATAAGCTAGCATAATGCCGCCCATTGCTAGTGCATATCCATAAACGGTTAGTGGTACTTTCGATTTGTTTTCACGTTTTGAAGGTTTTTGAATTTCACCCTTAGGTAAAAAGAAGAAAACAAGTATAAAGATAAAGAGCCCTAAGAAATAAACATTAAAAGGAATTTGCCATCCAAACGTTGCAAGCCATCCCGCTAATAACATTGTCAGGATTCCGCCGACATTACTAAAAGCAGAGTTGTATCCCATCATTTTCGTTCGTTCTTTTCCAGTGAAATAGTCATTAATCAGCGACATGGATAAAGGCATGACTAGACCTACTCCCGCACCTAAAAGCAAACGTAACGCTAATAGCAATTCAATTGATGACACAAATTGAGGAGCAATTCCGCCGAGCAAGTAAATGACTAACCCAATCATAATAATTGTTCTTTTTGTTAGTTTATATGTTAAATAGCTTGATAGAAAAGAAAAAGGAATGATCATGATCGATGGGGCAGTTAATATGAGTTTAATCATTGTAGGACTCGCATCGGGGAATGCCTTCGCAATTAGCCCAAGAGCTGGTGAAATTGCAGCCCCCGCCATAACAGTAGCCATAGAGATAGAAATAATAGTCGGTTTTAGCATTTTATTAATTATCGCCACTTCCATTCGCAAGGATAGATACTTATTTGGTGTAAAAAAGCCAAGCAATACAACAGTCTATAAGTATTGAGTGGAAAAAGCAAAAAATATGGTTTAATGCTTAAAGTATATTGTTGTGAAAAATTGTAAACCTTTGTTCGTTGACACCTTTTTACTTAGGAGGTAAGTCGATATAAAGAACATTACCCACTAGCAGCAGTACTTTTAAAGCATTTGTATAATGAATACTATTTTAATATTGTTGGCGTAATAGGAGCCCGCATCAAAGGAGGAACGCTCCTCAGCAAGGTAGAACCGTACATGACTAGTGGATTCACACTTGTGGTCCGTGTTGATACTGTTAAAATGTACACACTTTAATCATCTCGCGAAATGTGTGAAAAGTTTCCCCTTACAGCATCTTATTCGTATCCCCTTCTCATGTTTTATTCGGACAACAGTATGGGAATAGTCGAATAAAGCTTGTAGGAGGGATTAAAGATGTCTGAAGCGAAATTACCTGAAGATACAGCGTCATTTTGGCATCAGACGAAAGTGGTGCCTGATTTTCCTGTGCTGGATCAAAGCCTTACTGTCGATGTTGCCGTTATTGGTGGAGGAATTGCTGGCATCTTGACATCGTATAAGTTGGCAAAAGAAGGGAAAAGTGTTGCATTGTTAGAGGCACGTGAGTTGCTACACGGGACAACCGGATTTACAACAGCCAAATTAAGTGCGCAGCATAATCTCATTTATGATGAGCTTATAAGCAGATACGGAAAGGAAAGAGCTCAGCTTTATTACCAAGCAAATATGCAAGGGATAGATATCGTTAAACAATTGACAGAAAAACATAGTATTAATTGTGATTTACGTAAACAAAATGCATACGTGTACACCAATTCCAAAGAGCAAGCAGCTTACGTAAAAAAAGAAGCTGAAGCTTATAAGCAATTAGCGATTCCAGGGGGGCTTACAACAGATTTTCCTGCGCCGATCGATGTCGAAGCGGCCGTTGTGATGCATGAACAATATGAATTTCATCCAGTTGCTTTTTTAGCTGGAATTGTCGAGCAACTTGATAGGATGGGTGTACGTATATATGCGCATACAGCTGTAGCAGAGGTACAGGATGGACATCCAGTTAAAGTTAAAACAACTGAAGAACATACCGTTCGTTGTGGCCAAGCGATTTGTGCAACACATTACCCAGTGCACGACCCTGAAAATTATTATGCAAAAAACACGAAGCCGGAAATTTCCTTTGCACTTGCATGTGAAGGAGAAGGGGAATTTCCAGATGGCATGTATATTAATTGTGACGATCCAAAACGAACGTTTCGCACGATGCGATCCGACGGCAAGTCATATTTGTTAGTCGGCGGCGAAAGTCACCAAGTCGGAGACGGAAGCTCGGATTTTGAGCGGTATTGTAGCTTATTAACTGTTGCCAAAGAGACGTTCCATGCGCGGAAAATCGCTGCCCGCTGGTCTTCCCATGATTTAATTACAAAGGATCGTATACCAATGATTGGGCGTCTTCACCCGGAGGAAGAAAACATATTTGTAGCAACCGGATTTAGTAAGTGGGGATTAGCAAACGCTGCAATAGGTGCACAACTGTTGACCGATCTAGTAATGGAAAGAGAAAATCCGTATGTGGAGTTGTTTTCCCCGCAACGAAATATTCCAGATGTCGAGCAGCTGCAACAAACAAAAAGTACTGAAAGCTATGGGGATGCGGTGCACACAAAAGTAATAAGCAATCTCAAAAATGGGGAAGGAACGATTATTGAAAAAAATGATGAAGAAAAATTCGGTGTCTTTAAAGACAATGATGGAAAACTTCATTACTTGAATATAAGCTGTACCCATTTGGGTTGTGATGTTAACTGGAATGACGGCGACAAAACATGGGATTGTCCGTGCCACGGATCACGTTTTAATGCGACAGGAGAAGTTGTTGCAGGACCAGCTACCGAACCGCTTGAAAGGTTGCCAAGGAATAGAAAATAAGAATGAAAAAACGAGGTTTGCCAAAACGGCAGACCTCGTTTTTAAACTCCACATAGAAATAAATGTTCCTGTGCGATATGCTGTAAGCAGTGTAATAAGGCTTTCATTGGTGGTGGCTCACTTTCTTTCCTTTTTTAAAGAGAGGTGATGCCTATGGCAGTATTTGAGTCATTGATTGTAATGCTCACTTTTGGGAGCAGTCGTCGTGGCTATTCTGTCAAAAAAATGAAATAACCACCCTTGCGCCTGACAAGCAAATAGGGTGATTATTTCATTCTTGTGCGAGTCGCCCCTTTGAAGGGCTATCACACGCTTGACCGTTCCATGCAACTACATGGGCGGTCTTATATTATCGTATGACTTTCTATTCATAGAATACCTTATTTCCTGCTTAAAATAAACACTTTAGCATGCTAAGATTGAGTCACGTATTTGTGGGTGTTATTTTAAGAAGTAAAAAAACCTCTCTTTGTATTCGTTAATTTTAGTATTGATTCCTACCGACCGCAGTACATATACACTACGCTTTCCGTGTCCGCGGAAAGCATCCACCTGCAGTGAAAGTCAACGGTGTTATTCATGTGTATATCGTTCGAAGTAAAATTGATCACATATTATCTAGTTAGATTCGTGCATCTGTCCCCCCACAAATATTTTTTACTCATACGCATGCTAATTCGAATGGAAAACGAGCTGAGTAAATGCTATCAGGTGCATTTCTGTCAAAATTAACCCATTTGTATTAAGATAGGAAAGATGATTAAGGTTTAATAAGTTGGAGGTTGAAGAAGCCCGTGAGTGACAGAAATAAAGGGATTTTGTTATTGCTCTTGTCGGCATTTGGGTTTTCTCTTATGGCAGCGTTTGTAAAGCTATCAGGAGATGTGCCTACCGTACAAAAAACGTTATTCCGCAATGCGGTTTCAATGGTTATCGCCTTTGGATTTGTGAAGTATTTTAAAGCGCGTCTTTTTGGCAAGAAAGAGAACCAGAAGTATTTATTGCTCCGTTCTGCTCTAGGTGCAGTTGGTATTCTGTTGAATTTTTATGCAATCGATCATCTTGTACTATCGGATGCGGATATGCTTAACAAGATGAGTCCGTTTTTGACGATGATTTTTGCGGCGATTTTTCTGAAGGAATATGTGCGACGCTTTCAAGTTATTGCGATTATGATTGCATTTGCAGGATCGTTCTTTATTATTAAACCGGCATTTAATGTAGAAGTCGTACCGTATTTAATTGGCTTATTATCTGCCTTTTTCGCTGCAGGTGCGTATACCGTTCTGCGCGTGCTTGGAGAAAAGGAGCAATTTTATACGGTTGTTTTTTATTTTTCCTTTTTCACGACGGCTGCATTGTTGCCGTTTGTCGTATTCTTTTATGAGCCGATGACTGTAAAGCAATGGATCTATCTAATGGCAGCTGGCTTATTTGCGACGATAGGTCAGTTTGGCATTACGGTTGCGTATAAATACGCACCTGCCAAGGAGATATCGATCTTTTTCTATTCGACAGTTGTGTACTCTGCGTTAATTAGTATTGTGCTGTTTGGTCAAATACCGGATAGGTGGAGTATAATAGGGTATATCGCTATTTTTGGCGCGTCCTTCTATATGTTTTTGAAGAACAATCAAGATCCTAAAAGGCTAGCTGAAATGAAATGAGCAACGGATTGCACTTATTAGTTACTTGGAACGAAAGGCGGCGACTCCATCGGGGAAAGCATGCGTCTTGAGACCCCACAGGAAGTGGTTTTCTTCCGAACAGGCTCAAGCGATGCCCGCGGAAAGCGTCCGCCAGCAGTGCAAAGTATCGGGTATAACATACCCGATTATTGCTATAGAAACAGTTAGAAACAATAGGCGGAATAATAACGCCTGTACGAGGGGGATTGAAATGAAAGCAATTACTAAAAAACGAACAAAAGCTTTTTTTATTGATTTAGCGGTTTCGACTGCCGTTACTGCAGGGGTAGAATGTCTTTTGCGCAAAAAGGTAAAGAAAGAAGCGATTCATGCCTTACTCACACCTACGCTAGTAATGTGGACTCTTGAATATGCACAATTACGTAAAACTGGACAAACTATTGGCTATAAGCAGCTTGGTTTAACTTTGGAAGGAGAACACGGTGCCAAATTAACTAGGCGTCAGCTTATAAAACGAATGGCTTACAGAGATACAGTAAGCTCATTTAGCTATTTAGGTAACCGACAAGCATTTGAAAAAAATGAAGGAAAGCAATTGCCACACGACTTTTATGCAGGAACGATTGTAAAAGAAGTTTAGAAGAAATGTATGATGATAATAGAAAGAAGGGTGCCTTTTTTATAAAATGAAGTTAAATAAAGTATAGCCGTACGTGGACATTTATTTATATCCCACGTACGGCTATTTTTGAGATGAACGGTTTCTTTTTCGTTTATTTGGGGGAAAAGATTTATCCCGCTATAAAATAAAAGTATAAATCCCGTCCTTTTTTCTCAGGCTCTTTTGCGAGCTCGTATCCGTGCTTAACAACTTCCTCAGGTACATTTTTAAAAGAAGCGGGGCAGTCAGCAACAACTTGCAAAATAGCTCCTTTTTCCATATCTTCTAATGCTTCCAACGTATAAATAACTGGGTACGGGCACGATTCTCCACGAACGTCTAATGTAAGGTTAATTTCCAATTTTATGCTCCTTTCTTAAATCCAATCCCAAAACGGTAATTTTTTTGCCAGTAATTGGCGACGATGTACCAAAGGGCTAACATGAGTAATGTAATAATAAGTGCATAGGCAGGTTTCATTGCTGTCAGTAGATTTATAGTTGAACCACTTTGAACGAAAATCGTATATACTGCCATATGATCCCAAGCATATGCCAAAAACGTAGCTCCAAGTACATTTCCTATAAAAACAGGTAAAAACACAACTTGACCTTCCATCATCCGATACATCATACCTGTTTCACAGCTGCCAGCTAAGACAATTCCAATTCCGAATAAAATTCCGCCAATCAATGTGCTTGGTGCAGTAATTTTTGTGATTGGCTCTAATCCGTAATACATAATAACGATAAATGTTAATACCGTGCTAATTGCCATGCCAACACCAATTGCTTTTGCCATTGTCGCTCTACCGCTTACCCATAAATCACGAAAAGCGGAAGTGAAGCAAATTTGTCCTCTTTCAATTAAAATACCAAACGCACATCCGAATATTGCAGCAACGCCGAGCATTGGTTTGCCGGTGAAGAAGAAATATACAATAAGAATGAAATAAACGATTGCAATGGCTCCGCCTATGTATGGCTGTATGACTCTTTTTTCTGTGGTGGACTGGGCGACATTTCCCTTTTTTAATAAAGGTTTTCCTTTCCACCATTTCATGTTAATAATTTTGAAGCCGACATAGGTACCAATTGCTGTAGCAACCATAAAGATCCAAGCGTGAAATGAAAATTGCGGAACACCAGTGAAAAATGCAGCTAAATTACAACCTAGAGCAAGTCTTGCACCAAAACCGGCAATTATTCCTCCGATAAGTGCTTGGACGTAACGCCTTTTTTGATTTGGCTTTCTAATTTTAAAGTTGTTACCGAATAAAACCATGATAAAGGCTCCGATGAACATTCCCCAAATAATCCAACCGTCTGTTCGTGTTAATGTTGTGCCTTCCATGCTAATCATATTAAAATAATCCCAATCGGTAATATTTACGCCGATGCTGGAAAGTATATGGCCACCAAATCTCGTAAACTCACCTGTAACTGCCCATACGGTATTTGTAATCCAAAAATAAAGTGCGCTTAAAACACCGGCAATCCCAATTGCAATGTAGGGACTCCAATATTCGTTAACCATTTTATATATAATACTTTTCAATTCTTACTAACCCCTAACTCTAATTTTATAAAACGCCCCTTAATAAGTATAACAGATTCATATAAAAGAAAAAGATTTGTATATGATGGATGATTGAGTCACGTATTTGTGGATGTTATTTTAAGAAGTTAAAAAACCTCTCTTTGTATTCGTTAATATTAGTATTGATTCCTACCGACCGCAGTAGATATACACTACGCTTTCCGAAGAGGCTGAAGCCGTGCCCACGGAAAGCATCCACCTGCAGTGAAAATCAACGGTGTTATTCATGTGTATATCGTTCGAAGTAAAATTGATCGCATATTATCTAGTTAGATTCGTGCATCTGTTCCCCCTTTACTCATATATGATGGATGGAGTCACGTATGTTTTAATCGTGAATAGGAGTAATACACAAAAAAGGGATGTATACTTAAGAATTTTAAAGGTGTTCTTTTAATGATGGTTATTAGGTTACTGGCGGCAGCCGCACCGTATTTAATAATTATCCATAAGAGTGTTTTTCCTGCGTCTAAATATCCACAATTGTATTTCACTAACTTAAGGATGCGTGCTTCATATGGCAGTTTAATAGACTTACCAATTGTCGGTATTTCACATAGTTCCAAGCACGTATTAAAAACGTTCCGCAATTGCCACAAATAATTCACAATTGTAAATTAAATTTCGTTAATTTAGTAAGTTCATTCCCATCACCAAACACGAACGAAAAACAATTTAACAAATATATAGTTCGCCTATTAAATCATAGGGCTTGTGAAAGTGGGAAGGGATTATCCGTATTAACTCAATTTAATAACGCGTTTATAAGCGCTGGAGAAGTTTGTGTGCTTTTAAAATATACATTCTTTTATACTTTATTGTTCGGATTTGACAGAGTGAAGATGAAAGTATTAAACAAATGCACGGTTGCGAAATTAAGTTGAGTTTTATTGTTTCATTATATATACTCATTGGAGTGAGGTGGGTTAGAAAATGGGGAAAATGTTAGACGTAATTTTATGGTCAGTAGTCGCATTTACAATTGTGCTTTTTACGGCCCTAATAATGATTGGTCGTTCTTCCTACTTTAGATTTCTATCCAGCTTAGAAGAAGACCAGGCAGTATTAGTTACGAGTGCAAGACAACTAGTAAACTACTTACCATTGTAACTTATAGTTTTTTAAATAGGTACGAAAGACGGCACTTCCAAATTATAGAATATATCTGTAATTTGGAAGTGTTTTTCTTTAGACAGGGCTCATGTAGTGCTATAAAAGAGCAGTGAAGGATTTCGAGTAATGTTTACATTGGTAATAAAAATAAGCTAGTAAATGTATGTAAGCATATTCCAGCATTGGGAAATTTCACTGTCCAAATAATGAAGGAGTTCGCAATTAAATAGAGTGATAAGGAGAACTCTTCCGTTCGTACATGTATATGATGCTTAAAACGTATTTTTGCCAATATAAGAGGAAATACGCGTATTAACAGCAGTTGAGCGATAAAGGGTAAAGTTGATATAGTTAGTATTAGTATTGTAATAGGATTGTGAATCACTTCACGAAATAAAGGTGACGCATATAAATAGAAGTTGCCTAGAGGAGTTGATTTACATCGGTTTAAGTCATACAGAAGAAAATATGGAGCAAAAAGACGATTATTCTTTAGCTAGAGTGCCTATAAATAAAAGAAATATGGGCTGGATCAGTATTACAAATATTACCTTTGGTATTGCGACAGCCATTTTTTACTTTCAACTAGGAAGTGTGATGGCATTGAAATTCGGTGCGATTAATGCCATTATATCAGCAGTATACGCTATCGTAGTCGCTGGTATCCTAGGAACGTTTATTGCATACTTATCTGCTAAAAATGGGATGAATGTTAATTTACTATCTCGTGGTGGCGGGTTTGGCTACATCGGAGCTTCACTTACCTCGCTTATTTACGCATCTAATTTCATTATGTACTGTGCATTT
Source organism: Virgibacillus sp. W0430 (assembly GCF_051846935.1). NCBI lineage: Bacteria > Bacillati > Bacillota > Bacilli > Caryophanales > Bacillaceae > Virgibacillus > Virgibacillus sp. W0430. Next base: position 123,001 of record NZ_JBPYCS010000006.1, on the reverse strand, counting down.
GAGGGCATGATTCTCGTATTTGCCGTACATGAGTTCTTTCCTTCTATACCTCAATGGGTATATATTATCATTTTCGGCTCCGTCGTTATACCACTGAACTGGTTCGGAATAAAGCAGTTGGATAAATTACAAAAGTGGTCTTTGCTGTTATTTCTCGTTTTTTTAGGTACGGCTATCGTAATGGCTATGTTTAAAACACCTGTTTATGACGGTGGCTTTTTGACGTATATGCCTGAAGGTGTAAAAGTTGGTGGCACTGCCTTGCTTCTTTGTATTGGAATGCAGCATGGAATTATGGGGCTGACCGCATTACTTGCTTCTGACTACGCGAGATTTTTGAAGCCAAAGGATATTAAAGGTACGATTGCAATCGGATTTATACCTCAAATATTTTGTTATGGTGTAATGGGTGGACTTGGAATTTGGTTCGGCGTTCTAATGGCAGAACCAAATCCAGGAGTTTATATCGTACAGCTCCTAGGTGTTGGAGGAGCGCTGTTCACCTTACTTACGCAGTTAAGAATTAATGTAACGAACATTTATAGTAGCTCGTTATCGTTATCAAATTTCTTTGAAAACGTTGTTAAATTTAAACCAGGTCGTCGCTTTTGGGTCGTTGTTGCAGGTGTAATCGCTATGGGACTCATGCTAGGAGGAATCGTTGACCACTTGGATACGGCATTAACGTTCCAAGGAGTGTTTCTATTAGCATGGGCTGCAATATTAGTTACAGATGCACTAGTTGTGAAAAAATTCCTTAAAATCGGTCCGAATTATTATGAAGAAAGACAAAACAACTTGCATAAATGGAACCCGGTTGGGGTCGTTTCATTAACAGTTGCAAGTGTGCTTGGAACAGTTGCTGCCTTAGGTTTTATGGGTGTCTTTTTACAAAATACAGCTGCGTTCTTCGCTGCAATATTAGCTTCGATTTTAACGGTAATTGTGGCATACATTACCAAAGGCGCATATTATATCCGTTCTTCGGAAAGTGATTTGTCTAAAAAAGAGTATATTGTTTAAATTAAATCAGTATTCATTTGTTTCGCTTAAAGACGACACATGCCTAATTAAAATACAATTCTATCGTATGGATTGTTGCGTTTAATTTATAGAAATTTATATTCGTGATTCACAATCCTTATTACATAGCTACATAGGCGATTCAAATCGGTACGTTACAGAAATTCGGTGATTCATAGAATGGGTGCTTACTCTTTTTCTTCGTTTGCAATCCAGTATGAGGCTCCGTGGTGTAGAATGAATTGCTTCTTATTTTAAGAAATATTTTATCTTTTTTAAACCGTTCTTTACGTTCGGATACCTAAACGGAAGATCAAATCGTGTCGTTTGCTTTAAAATGCTTTTGTGATGAGAAAACGTATTAAAGCTTTCTTTTCCATGATACGCACCACTTCCACTTGTACCAATCCCACCAAAAGGTAAGTGTGGGGTAGCGATATAGTATACGGTATCATTCAAACAGCCACCTCCAAATGAAACATTTTTCACAACTTCTTGTTGCGTTCTTTTATCTTCAGAAAATAAGTAAAGTGCAAGTGGATTAGGGTGCTTAGCTATTCCTTCTATCACTTGATCAAGTTGGTCGTATTCTAAGACTGGAAGTATTGGTCCGAAGATTTCATCTTGCATAATCGTGTCTTCCCACGTAATGTTTACGAGCACGGTAGGTTCAATCGTGCGTATTTCTTTTATCGTTCTACCGCCAATAACCGTTTTTCCTTCATTTAAAAAAGCAGTGAGTCGATTGAAATGTTTCTCATTAACAATTCGTGTATAGTTCGGATTCGTTAATGGTTGCTCGCCATATAAATCGTTAATTGCTCGTTTCAAATGGAGAATAAAATCGGTTGCAATGCTTTTGTGGAGATATAGGTAGTCTGGTGCTACGCATGTTTGGCCTGCATTTAAATATTTCCCCCAGGCAATCCGTTTCGCCGCTAATTTAAGATTGGCATCGTTATGGACAATACATGGACTTTTTCCACCTAATTCTAATGTAACAGGTGTTAACGTTTTCGATGCTGCCTCCATAACTACTTTTCCAACGGGTACACTCCCAGTAAAGAAGATGTAATCAAAATTCTCCTGTAAAAGGGCTTGACTAGCTTCAATAGAGCCCTGTACTACCGTGATATACTCCTTCGGAAAGAGCTCCGATATAAGACGATGTAATAGGTTAGATGTATTTGGGGTTAATTCGGACGGTTTTACGATTGCACAATTCCCGGCAGCAATTGCACCGATTAATGGCGCTATCGCAAGTTGGAAGGGATAGTTCCAAGGAGAAAGAATGAGTGTAACCCCATAAGGCTGTGCGTATAAATAGCTTGAAGAACCTATATGTGTAATGGGGGTTTTTACCTTTTTTGGTCTCATCCATTTGTGCAAATTTTTAATTGTAAAGCGGATTTCCTCTAGTACAATGCCAACTTCGGTTGAATATGACTCAAACTCTGATTTGTTTAAGTCTTGATTTAATGCGTCGATAATATGTTGCTCGTATAACTGTATACCTTCTCTTAATTTTTTTAGTGCGTTTAGACGAAATTCTCTCTCTTTTGATTTACCGCTCCGAAAGAAAGTATGTTGATTCCTAATTAGTGCCTCTAATTTGCTCATTAAAGCGACCTCCTAAAGACGATTTTAATTTTTTTGCGCTTCATATGTTTTATTAAATAGTAGTATCTTAAGAGTACAACTAATCCTTATCGGCTGTCACTTAATTGAAACGTACCTTTTGCTATCATTGAACATCGCACTTTACATGCTACCATATATAATTTTAGGATATCCAAAAAAAATGTAGTAGGAGAAATTTTCTAATATTTCCGTTCATGGAATATACTCTCTTTCCTCGAGCGAATGGTGAGCCCCTCGTGCCAAGCACTTGTCTCACCGTTCTCTTTTCCAAAAAGGCACTTGGAAAATCCTCAACTACTTGTTTATTAGCTGTAAGCTGTTTATTTTCGTAATATAAAGTAGAAAATACATACAAACAAGATATATTTAAAAATCGAGAGCGTTGTGCTTGTATTTCATAAGCGTACGATATACATTATACCTATAGGGGTATTATGGATAATAATTGTAGGAGGCTATACAATGAAAACCGATTTGTTAATTACATTGACAGCGCATGAAAGAGACGAAAATAATGTAACAATTGCATTCACAATGGGAGCTAAAGCATTAGAAAAAGGGCATCAAGTTGAAATTTTACTATTATCTGATGCAGTGCACATAGCTGAAAAAGGGTACGCAGATAAAATTGACATTGGAGCTCCTTTTAAATCGATTAAAGATCTATTGCCAGTATATTTGGAGCAAGGTGGCCGACTGAAAGTTTGTTCGGCGTGTATGGAACATAACAATGTAGCGAAGGAAGATCTAGTGGAAGGTGCCGACGTCATTACAGCAGACTACGTAATTGATGCGATAATGGGTGCAGAACGTACTTTGCAATTAAACTAAAAAGTGTTCAGGAACGAACTGTATAACAATTAAAGTAGGAGCATAAAATAAAAACCAGTTGCTATGTGCTGCGGCAACTGGTTTTTATGCGTTTTATTCCATCTGTTTTTCACTAACGTGTTCATTTAGTAAGTCTTGCAAATGGGCATCAATTTGATCGTAATAATAAGCTCCCTCTGCGCCAAACAATCCAAAATGACCACAAATGCTGCGGATCATTCGCAATTCACTATTGCTGATCATTTTTTGTTCCTTTTCACAATCCTTTGGCGGGAAAAACATATCTTCATCAATTGGCATAACGAATACTTTTGCTTTTATGCGGCCAAGCGCTTCTTTTAGATTACCGTTTGTCATTCTGCTTACATCTCCACGTTGCCATTTCCAAGCCATTGTTAATAAAGCATTCGGGTCCATTGCTTGGAACAAAGGCTGTAAAAATTCTTCCGTAAACTCGGTCACTGAATTAACACCAAATAACCGCCATTTTTCTTCGTTATAAAAGTCCGGACATAATCCCATTACTGCCCAAATGTCTGCATGCCTTTTTAGGCCTTCTGCTACGTCTGTGTGAGAAGTGTAATTTCCTTCGTTAAAGCCTGGGTCAGAGGTGATGGCATCCATAAGTGTTTGTGTAAATAAAAAGTCATGGTCTGTATTTTTAGCAGTTCCCGCAATTGGTGCAGCACGCTTCACCATTTCTGGATAACGTACAGCCCACTCATACGTTTGTTGTGCACCCATAGACCCTCCAACAACAAGGGCAATTTCTGTTACTCCGTATTTTTCGGTAATGAGTTGATATTGTGCACGTACATCGTCGGAAATACGTACGTGAGGAAACGCATTCATAGAAATAGATGCAGGGCTGTTATGTGGTGAACTAGACAATCCATTACCAATCTGATTTATAACGACGATAAAATATTTTTTTGGATTTAGTGCTCTATCCTCGCCAATATAAGCTTCCCAATCTTTGCTCGTACCGGAAAACCAAGTAGGGATTACAATTAGGTTATCTTTGCTTTCGTTTAACGCGCCAAAAGTGCGATACGCGAGCTGACAATCAGGGATAATGCCGCCTTCTTCAAGTTGAAAATCACCTAAATTATACATTTCATACGGGCCGTGCGTTTCTTGTGTATAGTAATCATTATGTATCATCTATTTCCATCCCCCTATACCGATATAGTTTAAAGTAATATTATATGAATAGTGTAAATAAAACAAATAATAGTACTTATACAAATGAATTATAGGTCATATTTTCCTTTCCAATATTTTACTCATAGTAATAAACGGCAATTAAAAGGCATTGTAGTAGTATTTTTAATAGGATTAATAAATCGAGCAAATGAATAACTATAAGATTCGTATTGAACATTAGATAAGCTGCTTATAAAATAGAAAATAGTCTATTTGAATCCCAAAAAGGAGAGCTCATGAAAATACTTCGAAAAGCATTTATATATATGTTTCTACTTAGTTCCGGTTTAATAGTATATTTTCTTTATCAAGCAAACGTATTGGAAGTGACCACATATAAAATACAATCGTCCAAAATACCGGGCGCTTTTAATGGCTATAAAATAGTACAACTGACAGATTTACACAGTAAGCAGTTTGGAAAAAACAGTAAACGACTAATCCGAAAGATCGAGAAAGTAAATCCGGATGTTATCGTTATAACAGGAGACATGATGAACTCTATTAAAGATGACGGCACTGTTTTCGCCGAACTCGCAAGTAAATTAGTGAAAGCTTATCCAGTTTATTATATTGACGGAAATCATGAATTAATTGCAAAGACAATGGCTGAACGGGGAAATAATACGTATTATACTAGCTTTATCGCTGAGCTCGAAAATATCGGAGTTCAAATTATTAATGATAAAAAGGCTATTTTGGAAAAAGACGAGAAAAAAATCCATTTAAGAGGCTTAAATATCCCTTTAATTTTTTACAGTGCTTCTGACGTGCAAGTAAATATAGACTTTGACAAAGCGTATATGGATGAGAAAATTGGTGAAGCAAATGAAGAGGTATTTGAAATAGTACTCGCTCATTATCCGAAGTATTTTGACGCATACCAAGAATGGGGGTCAGACTTAGTGCTCGCAGGCCATCATCATGGAGGGATGATTAGACTCCCCTATTTAGATGGAATTATTTCGCATGAAGGAGAATTTTTTCCTGAGCATGATGCAGGTGTTTTTGAAGAAAATAATACGATAATGATCGTTGGCAGAGGACTCGGAAATTATACGTATAATATACGAGTTTTCAATCGCCCAGAAATTGTTGTGACGATACTGGAAAGTGAAAAAGCCGATTAGCACAAATTAGTAGGAAATCCCTTCCAAATATTTTTTTAATGAAAGAAGCTTTTGAGCTAGCAAAACTAAATTTTGTTAACTATTAAAATATGTATTAATGATAAACACACCTCACAAGTCTACATCCTCGAAGATATACAGTTCAAGATCGGGGGTCAAAAGCTTTGGAAATTATCTATAATTGACGTACAGCCGTTGAACGAATTCATACAGCATTCAACCAAGCAACACAAGCTGCATAGCAACACCAACTCGTCTGTGTGGAATCCGGATCCACGCAGACTCCTGCAGGAAAAGCAACAGCCGAAAATCCATTTTAAAAGTTTTGGGGCAACCTTTTGAAATTAGTTGAGGCGTTGCCTGCGGAAAGCGGAGTGGATCCGGATGGAACATAGCAGAACCAATCTAGCTCTTAATTTTTAAGTGGCTTTTAAAAATCTGTTCTTTTGTGATGTTTCAAAAATGACAATTATGAAATCGACTCATATGTAAAATTTTAAATTAACGAAAACATTTATAACAAATATTTCAGCGCTTATTGAGGAATATGAACAGGTAGATATTACTCAATGAGGTTTTCCTGAAAACCGGAAAAATATATTAGGAACAATAAAATAAGTATCGTAATAAAGTGGCGCTCAAACAATCCATTTATTACGATACTTTTTCTTATCCGCTCAAAGCCTGTCATTCCGCTATTTTATTTTCATTACTACTAGCAATCCTCAATTTAGGTGTTTTTATCAATTTGTACCGTTTCACAGAAGTTTTTCTTATTTTAACGCATCCCGTATGGACTTAACAATCCCTAAATGAATCCCTTCGTGCCAAGTGACAAATTGTAACGATGCATCGTTTGTGTCTAATTTCAGACCATTTACATCGCGTGTAGATACCGCTTTATCTTTTAAACGCGTTTCAAAATAACGTACAAGTCGACTTTCTTGCTCTTTTAAAGCGTCAATAATTTCATCTTTGGAAGGAATATCACCTGTCCATTCCGAAGGTCTTGTACCATCTAGAAACAGTTCCATCCATTTCGGTTTCGATATAGCGAAATCAGGGGACGCCTCATTTAAGAAATCTTCCGCTGTAACATAAATGTGCCCGGCATTCCAACGAATCGTGTTTGGAAACCCGTCAGGTTGTATATCCCAAAATTTTTCCTCTAATTTAGGAAGTAAGATTAATGTTGATGTTCGCGAATATTTAAACATATTAATAGCTTCCACTAACGCTCAACCTCCCTCGTAATAATTACTTCACATTATACTACAGTTCTATTTTTGTTTCATTGTATCTGTTTATAGGTTGAGTTACGTATTTGTAGGTGGATATTTACAGTTTTGAAAAACAGTATTTAAATTTTAATGCGTTGCAGTTCCTTTACTTTTTTCTAATTGTAAAAGCATCTTCACCTAATAGTAAAAAAAGTATAAACTTAAAAAAAGAAGCTACTTACTATGTTATATTGTTCATACAGGGGGCTAGTGGGCATATGAAATCAAGACTATTACTTGTAGAAGATGATCCGGAAATTGCACGTGTCGTTCGTGATCTGTTTTTGCGAGAAGGGTATGAAGTGACATGGGCAACAACTGGACTTGAAGGATGGGAAGATTTTCAAGCTAGTCATTATGACCTTGTCATGGTCGACCTTATGCTTCCAGAGATGGATGGCTTTGCTTTATGTAAAAACATACGTTGGAAAAGTGACGTTCCCATGATTATTATTAGTGCACGTAAAGAGGATGAAGATAAAGTTCAAGGACTCCATCTTGGGGCAGACGACTATATAGCAAAGCCATTTAGTCTTGTCGAACTGAAAGCACGGGTAGAATCACACTTGCGAAGGTGGAATCGATATCGAGGAACACCAGTGTATGAAAAGAAGTCCGATTATACGAATGAGTTAACGATTTATTGGGAGCAACAAAAAATAAAGCTTTCCGGAAATGAAATTAGCTTAACTTCAAAAGAGTATGATTTATTAAAAGTCCTTGCACAAAACCCAAAACGTGTTTTCTCTAAAAATGAACTGTATGAACATGTATGGAACTATGTAGACGGGGAAGGGTTGCATACGGTAACCGTACATATTAAAGCATTACGGGAAAAGCTGAAAGACCCAATTAAAAACCCCGTATTTATTCAGACGGTATGGGGAAAAGGATATCAATTTATTGGTGAGTTAATGTGAAGTTAAAAACATGGTTATTATTGTCCTATCTCATTGTAATGATTTTGCCAATCTTTGCTGCTTATTTATTGTTTGCTTGGATTAATTCATACTATAGCGATCAAAAAGTACAGGAATATTTTAAAAAAACAATCGAGCTGCAAGAAATTAAATCGGTATTAGAGCAGCCACAGTTGTATCGCATCGATGCAGATAAGACGCCAGTTAAACAATTGGAGTCAGAACAGCTGTCAATCAGCTTATATAATCAAGATGGGTTAGTGATTTATGCATCAAACCCATCCCTTACACTAAATGCACTTGGAAAAAAGAAATTATATAAAAATTTATACTCACTAGAACAAGGATACCAATCGTTCACATATCGACAACCTGTCTTTCAGGAGCAGGAATTGGTTGGCTTTTTTAATGTAGAGCTCTTACGAAAAGAATGGAAATCGAACGTTTCAGGGCGAAGCTTATTTATGTTCAGTGTCTTTCTCGCATTATTTATGCTTATCTACTTTACGGTTGTTCGGATGGTTAATCAAAAGCTAAATGTCCGATTAAGCTGCTTAATGACTGATATGACAGCATTTGCAAGTGGGAAAACAATTGTAGAAAAAGAAACGAGCAATGATGAAATTGGAATCTTAAAGAAGCACTTTTATCGAATGAGTAAACAAATAAGTGAGGCTCAACAAGCGATTCAAAAGGAACAAAAAGACAAGGAATTTATGATCGCAACAATTTCTCATGATTTAAAAACACCATTAACTTCCATAAAAGCGTATGCGGAATCGTTACATGAAGAACAAGGATTATCTGTTAAAGAACGCGATGAATATCGTCAAGTCATTGTTCAAAAAGCAGATTTTATGAAGCAAATGCTTGAAGATTTATTAACATATACTTTGTTGCAATCTTCTTCTTATGAGCTTGAATTTGTACGTGTAGATGGAATGGAATTTTTCGATATGCTTATATCCGGCTATGACCCGTTATGTAAAGAAAAAGACATTCATTTGCAAGCAAGCTCAAATGTAAGTGGTTCATTCTTAGTAAATCCGAAACAAATGATGCGGGTTACGGATAATTTGATGAGTAATGCGATTAAGTACAGCCGTTCGGGGAATCACATATGGGTTGTTGCAGCAAATGATGAATCAATGATACCATGGCTTTTTGACTTTGTTGATAAAAGCATCCTCAACTTCGAACAGTATGTTTATCTAGTAGTTCAAAATGAAGGGAAAGGTATTAAGAAGGAGCATTTAAACAACGTATTTGATCCAATGTATCAGGTGGATCAAGCACGAAGCAAAAAAGATGCGCATGGCACTGGATTAGGTTTAAGTATTACGAAGCAAATCATTGAAAAGCATGAGGGTAGCATTCAAATTTATTCCGAGGAAAGTATTGGGACAACGGTATTATGTTCACTCCCTAGAACTAAAGGTAGGTGAAAACAATAAATATAAGGTGTACACTTTTAGATGTCGGACTTTTTATTGGATTCGGTGTTTTCTTGTTTGGGTGTTCCACGGAGATAAGCCAGTATTCGCCTGATCAAGTTATAAACAATGCATTAGAGGAAACGACAGAAGCTCTTGCTTACTATGCAGAAGCAGAAATGACGATGGAAACCGGTGACGATATAGAAAATATGGAAACAAAAGAATGGTACAACGGTGATGGGAAAATGCGGATGGAAATAACGGATGAATCTGGTTTAACGATTCTGGTGAACGATAGTAAATCTGTAAAAACATATGAAAAAGAAAAAAACCGAGCATTCATTATGAGCGATCCAGAGGTGCTTGCGTACAACCCACCTGCACCACGAGAACAGGCAGAAATGCTTCTCGATATGATACGCGATACGCATCACATTGAAGAAGCAGGGGAGGAAAAAGTTGCAGGGCGGGATACTTTCCATTTAGTAGCTGAACCAAAGGAAAAAAGTACGTTAATTGGAAATCAAGAAATATGGGTTGATAAAGAAAATTGGATGGTTTTAAAATATGTAACGGAAGCAGGAGACAATAAAATACAATTCGTCTACAAAAAAATTGAGTTTGATCCTATTTTTGAGGAGAAGCTATTTACACTTGATTTACCGGACGATGTGACGATTGAGGATATTTCCGGTTTACATTCATCTGAAGAAATAACTCTTGCAGAAGCAGCAGATAGGTTTAATGATTCTTTCCTAGTCTTTCAAAAGGAAGAATGGGAAATGGATACAATTGAATGGTTTGAATCATCCGGAGAGTATCCTAGTAAGGTAGTTGATTTGGAGTATAAAAAGGATGGATTGCCTTTGCTGGAGCTTGGTGTATCAAAAGTGATCGATGAATCTACCGATCTAGAGGATCTGGAGCTTCCTGGGATCGAGCAAGTAACGGTTCGCAACCATAAGGGTGAGTTTATAGACGGGGGTGATACACGCGTACTAAGCTGGCAAGAAGAAGGCTTCACCTACACCGTTTCATTGTATGATCCTCATTTTACGTTGGAAGAATTGTTATCTCTTGCGGATGAAATGGAGTTCGTTAAGACAGATTCATAGCAAACCTGCGTAATAGAGTAAACGGATTAAGTTTTATATTTTAAAATAATAGTTTAATGTACCAATAGGATTTTAACGGTTTATAAATTAAAGGAGATGAAGAACATGACAGAAGAAACAAATGTAAAAAACCCATCATTGCTTGGAATGATTACGAGTCCGACCGAACAATTCGAACGAATTAAAGAACGACCAAAAATTTGGGGTGCAATGATCATCGTTACGATACTATTCATAATCGGCACATGGTTAACGACTTTAGGTGTAGATATGAGTATGGAAATGGAAGGTATGGACGCTGAATCGCTAGCAATGATACAAACCTTTGCTGCTGTAGGTAGTGTAATAGGTGGTTTATTTATTCCGATTTTCACCGTACTCATTTCGAGCTTTATTTATTGGGTTATTGCTAAAATAGCAAAATCAGAAGTGACGTTTAAACAATTGTTTTCTATGAATACGTATATTTTAATTATTTCTGCTATTAGTTTATTAATAAATGGAGCAATTATGGCAGCTGTAGGTGTTGAAATAGAAGATCAAAACATAATGTTTACGAGTCTTGGCTCACTCGTTAGTGCGGATGGTGTATTAGGCGCTGTATTAAATAGCTTTGAAGTATTCTCTATCTGGGTAGTTATTTTATCTGCGATTGGCTTAAATAAAGTAGCTGGATTATCGAAAGGTCTTGCTTGGACAATTGCAATTATTTTCTTCGTAATAGGGATTGTTTTTGCAATGATCGGTGCGGCTTTAAATGGATTTACAGGAGTATAATAAATGAAAAAAAAGCTTTGGATTGGAATAGGAATTGTTTTACTAGTAGGAATATTAATTGGGATCAATGTGTGGCAAGGCCAAGCTGGTAGCAGTGTAAAGGTTGAAACAAGTCAATTAGAAAAAGAAACGATGAAAGAAACAGTAATGGTTCCTGGCACGTTAAAATTAAACAAGGAACAAAACATTTACTATGAAGCGGAAAAGGGAGAAATTGCTGAGGTTTTTGTAGAAGAAGGCGATACGGTTGAAAAAGGTACGGAAATTGTTCGTTACGAAAACAAGCAGTTGGAGCTTGAAAAGAAGCAAAATGATTTACAGCTTCGCTCCAGCAGCTTAGAAATAAATAACTTAAGAAAAAAACATAAAGAAATTGATAAGCAGCTTGAAAGGGACAAAGATAATGAGATGTTGCAGGAAGAGCATGATCAAATCAAGCTCCAGCAACAGCAAGCAACTATTGAGCTAGAACGCATTCAGCTGCAAAAAGAAGCGATTGAACAGCAAATGGCAGCGCTCGTAGTGACAAGTGATATTGCCGGTAAGGTCGTTTCTGTTGATGAAGAAGCAACAGCAAGTACAGAACAAATGCAACGAAAACCACTCGTACGGATTGGTTCGTTAAATGATCTAATCGTAGAAGGAACAATTTCCGAATATGACACGTTAAAAATTAAAGAAGGACAAAATGTTATCCTAACATCGGATGCGGTACCGGATGAAGAATGGAGCGGGAAGGTAAGTCTTGTTGCTGATCTACCTGATCAATCTGGAGAAATGCAAGATAGTACTTCGGGTGTTCAATATTCTATTATCGTAACGGTAGAGGATGACATCCATTTGAAGCCAGGCTTTCAGATGTTAATAGAGATTGAGACGAGTAAACAAGAAACAACTACACTACCATTACAGGCTGTACAACAAGAAGAAGATACAAATTTTGTTTATGTTGTCGAAAACAATCGAGCTGTAAAGAAAGAAGTGAAAATAGGCTCGGTTACAACCGAGCGTATTGAAATTAAGGATGGTCTCGAAGAAGATGACCATGTAATTGTAAATCCTGCTGATATTACAGCCGGGATGGAAGTGGAAGCTAAATGATTGAGTTAAAAAATATCGTTAAAAGCTATATGGTCGCAAAAGAGGAAGTTCAGGTTCTTCGAAATATTAATTTGTTAATTCAAGACAGCGAATTTACTGCGATTATGGGGCCTTCTGGATCAGGTAAATCGACATTAATGAATGTAATTGGTTGCCTTGATAAACCGACAAGCGGTGAATACTTCCTTAACGGAGTTCGTGTATCGGAATACGAGGAAAAAGAGCTTGCTCACGTTCGAAATCAATCGATCGGATTCGTATTCCAGCAATTTCAGTTGCTTCCCCGATTAAATGCGTTACAAAATGTTGAATTGCCAATGATTTATGGCGGTGTTTCTAAAAAAGAACGCGAGGAAAAAGCGATTGCTGCCTTGGAAAAGGTAGGGCTTTCTGACAGAATGAAACATTTGCCTAATGAGCTTTCTGGGGGACAAAAGCAGCGGGTAGCCATTGCTCGATCAATTGTAAACGACCCTGAAATTATATTGGCAGATGAGCCAACAGGAGCATTAGATACGAAAACAGGTGTGCAAATAATGGATTTGTTTACATTGCTTAACAAAGAAGGAACGACCATAATTTTAGTCACGCATGAAGAAGAAATTGCCCAATATGCAAATCGAGTCGTTTTTGTTCGTGATGGGGAGCTTATCGGCAGCGAACAGACTGCTCATGGGGAGGGAAGTCATCCGTGAGTATAATGGAAAATATTAAAATGGCGTTTTCTTCTCTTCGTGCGCATAAAATGCGTTCAATTTTAACAATGCTCGGTATTATTATTGGCGTTGGATCAGTAATTGCAGTCGTAGCGATAGGTCAAGGCGGCGAGGCCGTACTGAAATCACAAATTGTCGGTGAATCGAACACGATCGAACTCATGTATATGCCTTCTGATGAAGAAATTCAATCGAATCCAAATATATGGTTGGAAGACCCGTTTACACAGAAGGACATTGACGTTATAAAAGAAATTCCAGAAGTTTGGAAGGTCGTTGCAACGAGCTCGGAAATGACAACTGTCCGATTTCGAGAGGAAACAACGGACGGTTCGATTACAGGTATAAACCAGGCATTTTTGGATGTAAGAGGCTTAAAAATTGCAAAAGGTAGAAATTTAATTGGAGCTGACTTTTTAAGTGGAAGCAGGGCTGCGATTGTAAGTGAATCCTTCCAAGAGGAGCTTTTAGACGGAGAGGAAATATTAGGGGAAGTAATTTATATTGGCTCCCAACCAGTTGAAGTCGTTGGGGTATTAGAAAGTGAGACAGGTTTTCTTGCATTCAATTCCAATGAGGTATATTTGCCACAGAAGACATGGCAATCAGTATTTGCAAAAACAGCATTTAGTGAAGTGTCTATACAAACAAAAAACCCCGAAGATTTACAAATAGCAGGCGAAAAAGCTTCGGATTTATTAAATCGTATTCATGAGAAAGAAGACGCTTATCAAATAATAAATATGGAAGAGATTGCAGAAGGAATTGGAAAAATTACTGGTATTATGACAACAATTATTGGCAGTATAGCTGGTGTTTCCTTACTCGTTGGTGGAATTGGTGTAATGAATATTATGCTCGTCTCTGTCACGGAACGAACGCGAGAAATTGGTGTGCGCATGTCGTTAGGTGCAACGCGCGGACAAATCCTCTTTCAGTTTTTAATTGAATCAATTACACTGACACTAATTGGCGGAATAATAGGCATGGTGTTAGGAACTGGAGCTGCACTTCTCGTGTCTCATTTTGCAGGATGGCCGCCTCTCGTTTCATTGCCAGTCATTATTGGAGGCATACTATTTTCAATGGTAATCGGTGTTATATTTGGTATTCTTCCTGCAAATAAAGCTTCACGTCTAGATCCGATTGAATCACTTCGATATGAATAGTGGGGATACTTCATGCATTGGTTAAATTGGAATGATTTTATTACCCCTTCTAATCCGTATGCGGCTTTATTTTTTGGGGTAGTTATAACTGGCCTAGTTTCAATAGGCATCTGGTTAGAGACGAAGGAATGGAAAATAGTTTTTACTGTACTAGGTGTCGGTGCAGCAACTTCACTTATTGTTGTATTATTATTAAACATTACAGGTTTTTATTATTAGAAGTAAATAAACCGATCAAGCGCAAATTAAAAATAAGAAATCACTACATTAGCATATTAATAACATACAGGTTCCATCATCAAAATTGGATGAATGGAACCTATCTTTTTCAATCAACGTTGGTAAAGCATTGTATTTCAATTAAAAGTCCACGAATATCAATGAGCGCCTGAAATTGAGAAATGCGCGTTTTGACGTGCTCACTTTCTACCGGAGAAGCTTGCTTTCCGTGGAGGCATAGCAATTTACACTCCTCAGCCAGATCGGTACGATTCTAGCAAGAGGCTTGCGTAGTCTAAAACGCTAAAACCATTCTACCTTTTGTTTTTCCCACTAGAATGTCTGAAAGCGTGTGAGGTAATTGGTTAAGGTCTATTTCGGTACTAATTGAGTCTAACTGCTTCGGCTTGAGGTCTGTTGCCATTCGTCTCCACAGTTTTTCTCGAACATTCATTGGGCAGTATACAGAGTCAATTCCTAATAAATTAATACCTCTAAGAATAAATGGGAATACACTAGTTGGAACCTTTGTACCTCCTGTTAAACCAGTTACAGCAACTGAACCGCCATATTTTATTGAGCTAAGTACATATGCGAGTGATGAGCCGCCTACTGGGTCAACGGCTGCTGCCCATCGTTGCTTATCTAGCGGCTTTACTTTGTCAGTTTGTAAAGCAGAGCGTTGAATAATTTCTTCTGCGCCAAGGCTTTTTAAATAAGCGTGTTCCGAATCCTTTCCAGTGCTTGCAGTTACGTTATAACCACGCTTTGCCAGCATGGCAGTCGCCAAGCTGCCCACACCGCCAGTAGCACCCGTAACAAGAACAGGGCCACTTTCTGGGGTAATCCCATTATCTTCTAAACGTTGAATCGATAGTGCCGCGGTAAATCCCGCGGTACCATAAATCATTGCTTCTTTAAGAGATAACCCTTCTGGTAGAGGGACGACCCACGCCCCGGGAATTCGTGCGTATTCACTAAACCCACCAAAATGAGAAACGCCAATTTCATAGCTAGTAGCGATTACTTCGTCTCCTTGCTTAAATCGCGCATCCTCTGATTGAACAACTACCCCAGCAAGATCTATGCCAGGAATGTGAGGAAATGACTTTACGATTTTTCCATCAGGAATTGTTGCGAGCCCATCCTTATAATTTACACTCGAATAGCTCACTCGGACGATAACTTCTCCATCAGGTAAATCATCTAAAGTTAAATTGGCAATGTCTACAGAAAACGTGTCCTTATCATTTGATACCATTAGAGCTTGGAATTTTTCGCTATTAATAGATAAAACCTCCTCATTGTTTAGTATTATGTTCCCTTTGTACGTATATATAACACGTCGGTTTTTAAATGAGTGTGTAAAGTTACATTACACCTTCTATAGCTAGCAATGCTTTTTTAACGTTCAATCCACCTCGATAGCCGGTTAACGACCCATCCTTTCCGACTACTCGATGACAGGGGACAATGATTGGTAAAGGATTTGCCCCAATAGCAGTACCAACTGCTCGTACTGCTTTAGAATTCCCAATTTGAATCGCTATTTCTGAATAGGAGACTGTCTGCCCGTACGGGATATTTAACAAAGCATTCCACACCGATTGCTGAAAAGCTGTTCCGTTCAGATCAAGCTGCCAGGAGAAGTGCAAACGTTCCCCATTTAAATAATTGTTTACCTCCTTAATGTTCGTTGCAAATTTTTCTTCCGTTTTAATTAGCTTGTAATTTTTAAACCGTCTATTTATCCAGCTGGTGAATGCTTCAAATGGCTCATTTGGCAAACTTACATAACATAACCCAAAATCTGTCGCTGCTAGGTAAATCTCCCAATTCGTTTTTTTATGAAGGTAGCTCGTCCAATAGATCGATTGTTTCCCCATTCTCATCCACCTTACTTAATCAAGTTATTTGTAAATCTGAAAAACTTAAATAATAGTGTAAAACAATGCCTGCTTTACCATCGTACAATGTAGTGCAAATTAAATGATCTCCCAATCCTTTTCATTAGCGATTGCCAATAGCTTAGCATCTGGTTGAACTGCTACGGGATTTCCGACGAGTTGAAGTACGAAAAGGTCGGAATAACTATCTCCGTATGCAAAGCTATTTTCCCAGTCGACTTGCTTGTTTTTCAGAGCTTCTTGGACTTTTTCGGTTTTCCGATTTCCTTGAATGTGGTAAAACGGCACAGTTTGGTCGAACTTCCCATTTTTCAATGGAACATCTGTACCGATGATTGTATCGAAATGGAGGTGCATTTGTTTTGTAACAGCTGTTAATAACGGTGTATACGCACCTGAAACGAGCATAACGTGATCGCCTGCTTCATTATGTTGTTTTAAACGGTTTAAGACACGATCATTAAAATCATTAGACATTTTTTTGGCTAACTCTCCAAAATATGTATGAAGTTCTTCTTCCGATAAGCTTTCCAAAGCGACCATGTATAGCTTCATAGAGCGCTCTTTCATTTTACTTTCTGGATAGATCTTTAATTTGTAACAAATGTAAAGGGGGAGGATGGCTCGATAAAACTGCTTGAACTTTTTATGATATAGCTTGTGATGCTTTAAATGATTCATTAATAGTTTAAATGTTTCTTTTTTATATATTGTGCCGTCAAAATCAAAGATTGCTAGGCGCATGTAGTTCACCAATCTCTCTATTTATACTCCTAATTATAGTTAAAGGATATCGTGTTTTAAGGAGGTTCGCAATGAAATAGAACTATTTCAGTTAAGTAGAAAGCGATTGGATTTGGAAAGCGCAGATTTAGGTATGGCTAAATTCTTCGGCAAATCTTTCCCAAACAGGTACATTACTCTTCGTCTTTCTGTTCGTTATCTTTGAAGATAATAAATCTTCCAAGGAGTTTATTTTATTACTTGAATGAACTTCATAATTCCAATCCGATACAGGGCAAGGGTTTGAAAACGTAAAAAAGAAGTACCTCCCCAAATGATAGCTATGATTCCAAATACGAGACCTTGAAATACACAAGCCCCAAGGAATTTATCGATTGTCCATTGGCTACTGAAGGCATTTGTCAAAAAGTATTTAAGGTGAAGATAACCAAAGATCTTCGAAGATATACAGCTTCAGCTTGGGGATCAAAAGCTTGGGAAATTATTTATAATCGATGTACAGCCGTTGAGCGAATTAATGCGTATCTTAAAAGAGTTCTTTCAATTAAACAATGTTCGTTCCAGAGCAGGTAATCGAGCAAAAATTCACTTTGATATAGACACCTTAATGTACAATGCATCTAAATTAGTTGCATAGCAACGCCAACTCGTCTGTGTGGAATCCGGATCCACGCAGACTCCTGCAGAAAAAGCAACAGCCGAAAGTATGAGTAAACTGTTTGTGGGGGAACAGATGCACGAATCTAACTAGATAATATGTGATCAATTTTACTTCGAACGATATACACATGAATAACACCGTTGATATTCACTGCAGGTGGATGCTTTCCGCGGGCACGGAAAGCGTAGTGTATATCTACTGCGGTCGGTAGGAATCAATACTAAAATTAACGAATACAAAGAGAGGTTTTTTAACTTCTTAAAATAACACCGACAAATACTTGCCTCAATCCAGCCGAAAATCCATTTTAAAAGTTTTGGGGCAACCTTTTAAAATTAGTTGAGGCGTTGTCTGCGGAAAGCGGAGTGGTTCCGGGTGGAACACAGCAGACACCAATCTAGCTTTAAGTTTTTAAGTGGATTTTAAAATTCTGTTCTTTTGTGATTTTTTAAAAATGGCAATTATGAAATTGACTCACTTACGTTATTTATAGTGGTATTTGCACTTTTAGCATTTAAAAAAGCGAAACAAATTTATTACCTAAACAACATAAAAAAGACAAAGAACAAAACAATGTTGGAGTGAGCTATACGTACTCAATCCAACATGTGATTTAGAAAATTATTATAGGAAAGAAGATAAATATTTACGCTATTTATCTTCGGTTGCTTTTTGGATCGAATGCATCACGTAGCCCATCTCCTATAAAGTTAATGGCGAGAACCGTTATTAAGATGCAGAGACCAGGTGGAATCCATGCCTCAGGATGATACCGAAGTATACGAATGTTTTGCGCTTCAGATATCATATTTCCCCACGTAGGTGTTGGTTGAGGAATTCCCATTCCGATAAAGCTTAGAGCGGATTCGGCAATAATCATTGTTGCCATTAATAAGGTAGCATTTACGATAATCGGACCAATGGCATTGGGAAGGAAATGTTTGAATATAATTCGAAAGTCTCGCGTTCCAATCGCACGCGCCCCTAGAACGAATTCTTGTTCTTTTAATGATAAAAATGTTGCTCGAATAATCCGTGTTAACGTAGGCCAAGTTGTTAACGCGATAATTGTAACAAATATCGAGATTGTAATTTCGTCAACGATGGCAATAATCGTTAATGCTAAAACTATAAATGGTAAAGCTAACACTAAATCGGTTAAGCGCATAATAAAGCTATCGATGAAGCGACCATAATACCCACTTAATGAACCTAAAACAACACCGATAGCAACTGTAAACAACATCGCACTAACACCGATCGTTAAAGATACTCTGCCGCCATAAAGTAAACGAGCGAAGTTGTCCCTTCCTGAAGCATCGGTTCCGAGAAGATGCTCACTAGTAGGAGACTGTTCCACAAACAATAAATCCCCTTTTGTCGGATCATGATTTGTAATTAAAGGAGCAAAAATTGCTGTTAGAGAAATAATAATGAGTATAATAACACCCATTATCGCTAATTTGTTTTTTAAAAAGCGCTTTACCGCTAGTTGAAACGGACTTTTATGTTCTGTTGAAGGTTCTAATTCAACGGCTGGATCATAATTTTTCGTTTGCATGCAAACGAACACCCCTCAATCATAACGTATTCTTGGGTCAACAATACTGTAAAATATATCTGCCAATAAATTTCCGACCAAAATTGCAATCCCCAAAAATAGTGAAATTGCCATTACAACCGGATAATCCCGGTTAACTACAGAACCGATAAATAAGGAGCCAATACCAGGGAAGTTAAATACTTGTTCTGTTATAATAGCGCCTCCAAGTACAGCACCTAGCTCAAAACCCATTAGTGTAATTATAGGAATTAAGGCATTTCTCAATGTATGCTTATATAAAACGCTTTTTTCGGTCATACCTTTTGCTTTTGCTGTTCGAATATAATCACTTTCCAAAACATCGAGTACTTCTGAGCGCATGTAACGCATATAGGTTGCTGTTCCTGCTAAACCTAACGTAATACCAGGCAATATAAGATGATGAATTCGATCGAAAATCTCCTTTAAGCCAGAAACATCTGTGCTTGATACTGTTCCTTGGGCAGGAAACCATCCGAGATTAATGGAAAACAGATAGATTACAACAAGTCCAAAAAAGAAATTTGGAATAGCTAACCCCATAAAGCCAAAAGTCGTCGCTGTATAATCTAAAAATGAATACGGGTTACGGGCAGAGAATATGCCAATTGGAATGGCAACGATTAACGTGATGAATAGCGCAAACATACCCAAATATAATGTATTGGAAAAACGTTCTACTATTAGACTTTGTACGGATCGGCCATTAAAGACAATCGATTCCCCAAAATCTCCTTTTAAATAGGAGGCAGCCCAATTTAAATACTGTATGGGAATAGGATCATTAAACCCCAGTTCTTCTCTTTGTTGTTCATATACTTCTGGTTCCACATTAGGGTCGAGAATTTTACCAGTAAATGGATCACCCGGCGCAGCTTTTGCTAGTCCAAAAACAACGATAGATAACGCCAGCAGCATTGGTATGAATAAGATGATTCTTCTTATAATGTATTTATACATAGTCAGCCCTCCATGTAGGAGGAGACTGAGACAAAGGTGATTAGCGAAAGGAAACGGCAGAAGTTGTTTCGCTTTTTTCATATCCTTTACGTCAATTGCGCTAAAGGAATGTACATATAAATATAAACGCTATATGTCTCAGTCTCTCTTTTATTCATAAATTATTCGCGGTCCAGCCACCATAAGTGTGTGTTTGCATACATTGTGTAAGGGCGTGGATCGATTCCATTAATATCGACATGATGTGCCCATAGATTGTTTTGTGCGTACAAAATAAGTGCTGGTAAATCATCAGAGAACAAATGTGTCCATTCGGAATAAATCTTTTTTCTATAATCCTGATCAAATGCCTCTGGTGCTTTTAAAGCATTTTCAAGCATTGCTTGGGATTCTTCGTTATTCCAGCGCGAGAAATTGTATGCATCTTTAATCCCCCATAAGCCTAATGGATCTGGATCACCGCTTCCGAGAGACCAGCCTAATAAATATAAATCCCAGTCGGTATTATCATTTGTTAAGCCTTCTACGTATGCAGACATTTCCTTAGGCTGTCGTAAGTTAACTTTAATTCCAACATCTTCTAAATATTTTTTTATAATTGGAGCGGAGCGTTCACGCAGTTCATTCCCAGTTGGATAGTCCATATTTATAACCCACTCATTGCCATCTGGGTCTGTTCGGAACCCATCATTTCCCATTTTATAGCCAGCTTCATCAAGAATTTCAGCAGCTTTGTCGGGATTATAATTGTAATCTACGGCAGCATTTTTATCGTGCGCCCAAAATTGTACAGCGATTGGTGAGTTAATAATTTGTCCTTTTCCATGAAGTAAGCCTTGCCCAGGGCCTGTTCCAATGAGTGCTTGACGATCAATAGCCCAAGCGATCGCCTGCCGAACTTCTTTAGGTATTTTCTTGTTAGGGTTCCAATTATCTGGATTTAGTTCACCAGACTCTACATCTTCTGCTGTGCGATGGTTATGCTTAAATCCTAATAATTGATAGCCAAAATCAGCTTGCTCAATAATATTTATATGGTCATAGCCGTCAACAATTTCATAATCAGGTGGAGCAATTCCTCCTGGCTCAGCAACAAAGTCAATTTCTCCGTTTTCCAGTAATCCGGTCATTACAGATTGTTCAACGACCTTCCATACAATTTTATCTAGGTAAGGCTGTGCCTTCCAATAGTCATCATTGCGTTCTAGTACGTACTGTTCTCTTTCAATCATATCGGTAAATTTAAATGGCCCTGTACCGATTACTTTACCCGGCTGAAGCGATGCTTCAAATTCTGGCATTTCTGCAACAGGGACATCTTCATATACGTGCTTCGGAATAATGAGAAAGCTTGCCGAAAACTCCGGATTAATATTCGGCTCTGCAAATTTAAACGTTACGGTAAGGTCGTCCTCAGCTACAACGCCTTCAAATTCATCTGTTTCGCCTGCTACGTACGCATCATATCCTAGCAATTGTGTAACGTAGTTCGTTCGAATTCCACCAGCCTTTACATAATCTGGATCAGATATCATTTGATACGTGAACACCACGTCCTCAGCAGTAAAATCCTCACCATCATGCCACTTCACACCATCTTCTAATGTTACGGTTAATTCGGTATGGTCATCATTCGTATCCCACTCTTTAGCTAGATTAGGGATCCAATTTAAACTGTTGTCCTGACTAAATAACCCTTCAAATACAAAGTCAATAATGTTTGCTTCGTATGCTTCTTCATAAAAAATAGGGTTAAACATCCCTGTTGGTGCGGAATACATTGCTCCAACGATTGTTCCTCCTTGCTTCGGTTCACCGGAATCAACCGCTTCCTCTTGTTCTTGAGACTCGCCTTCTTTTGTATCTGTTTCAGCTGGAGCTTCAGACGATGAATTTTTCGAACAAGCTGAAAGAAGTACTCCAAACAGTAAGAGCAACGTTAATAAAGTAAATAGTTGCTTTCGATCGATCATTCGATTTCCCCCTCAAGCGAAAGTTTGGCGTTTGAATTACGCCTCATAATTCCATTCATTCCATTAAATACGTATCATTACTAATAGAAATGGGCGTGCAACAGATCGTGTGTTTTTAAGAGAACTTTAAACTTATTTTATTACTTTCGTGGCATAGTACTTTAGCGTCTTTCACAATGTAGAGTCATTTGACGTAAGCTGCATATTGGACGCATCACCTCCTATAAAATATGATGATATGATGTACACGGTACATTTACTTTGGATTGTATAAATGACATGCAACGTAGTGGTCCTTTTCCACCATTTGCAATTGGGGTCGTTGCTCAAAACATTTCTTAAAAGCATAAGGACATCTTGTATGGAATGCGCATCCAGACGGAGGATTTGTAGGGCTAGGTAAATCGCCTTTTAGAATTATTTTTTCACGTTTTTCTTTTTGTCCTGGATGTATATGTATTGTTGGGATAGAAGAGAGTAGTGCTTGCGTATATGGGTGTAATGGATTTTGATATAATGATTTTTTCGTTGTAAGCTCAACAAACCGCCCTAAGTACATAACGGCAACTCGATCACTAATATGTTTAACAACACTAAGATCATGAGCAATGAATAAATAGGTTAATTGTAATTCATCTTGTAAATCCTTCATTAAATTTAAAACTTGAGATTGGATAGATACATCAAGTGCAGAAACCGGCTCATCACAAATTACGAAATTAGGCTTCATAACGAGCGCTCTAGCAATACTAATTCGTTGGCGTTGCCCACCTGAAAATTCATGTGGATATTTTTGAACATCTGAAGAACGTAAGCCAACCTTTTCGATAATGTCATATACTTTCTTTTTTCTCTCGTGTTTAGGTAATCGACCTTGTACAATTAATGGTTCTTCTACTAACTGTTGAACACTCATTTTTGAATTTAAAGATGCAAAAGGATCTTGAAAAACGATTTGCATATTTTTGCGGTACGGTCGAACTTGGTTCTGGTTAAGTTTGGCTAAATCGATGCCATGAAATAAAATCTTTCCTTCTGTAGGGTCGGTCAGTCGCAAAATCGTTCTTCCTAACGTTGATTTTCCTGAACCAGATTCGCCAACAATACCTAACGTTTCCCCTTTGAATATAGTGAATGAGATATCGTCCACAGCTTTTAACTGCCCTACTGTTCGCTTTAAAACACCACCTTTAATAGGAAAGTACTTTTTCACGTTTTTAATCTCTAATAATTTATTATGTACATGTAACGTGTGATCCACTTTGTTCTTTTTAATCGAATTTAACGACTTCATACAAGCTCCTCCTCATCCTCATATAAATAGCAGCGAACGAAGTGGTCATCTTTTATCTGTTTCAAGGGAGGATTCAATTTCTTACACGCATCCATAACGTATGGACAGCGCGTTGAGAAGCGACAGCCTTTTGGAAATTGGTACGCAGGGGGAACAGTACCTTTTATTGACCCGAGACGATCTACTTCTTTTTCAAGGTGGGGTAAGCTCGTTAATAATCCTTTGGAATACGGGTGCTTCGTATTGTGTAATAGTTGATCTGTTGTTGTATGCTCAACGATTTGTCCACCGTACATAACCATTACGCGGTCAGCGTATTCAGAAACGACCCCTAAATCATGCGTAATTAGTAATAGTCCCATATTAAACCGCTTCTTTAATTGGGCAATCAGCTCAAGGATTTGCGCTTGAATAGTGACATCCAATGCTGTCGTAGGCTCGTCAGCTACTAATAGCTTCGGTTCACATGAAATAGCCATCGCAATCATAACCCGCTGCCTCATTCCGCCAGACAATTGATGAGGATACTCCTTCATTACGGCACTTGCACGAGGAATGCCAACCATATTTAATAAGTCGACAGCTTTATCGTGTGCAGCTTTTTTTGATAGCTTTTTATGCTTACGTAAAATTTCAGTAATTTGACTTCCAATTGTAAATACAGGATTGAGCGCGGTCATTGGTTCTTGGAAAATCATTGATATTTCATTCCCACGGATCGTTGCTATTTGTTTGTGATTAATTGTTAGTAAGTTTTTATCGTGCAAATAAATCTTTCCGTCTACAATCTTTCCAGGTTTGTTAACTAATTGCATGATCGAAAGAGCGGTCATGCTCTTGCCACTTCCGGATTCACCTACTAACGCAACTGTTTCACCTGGATAAATCGAAAAGGAAACGTCATCAACGGCTTTGGCAGTCTTCTTATCGTCTAAATAAAAGTATGTTTTTAACTGTTCGATATGTAAAACAGGCTGTTTCGTCATTATTTAACACTCCAATTCTATGGTTGGAAGTTAGAAAATAGTACTTCATTAACTCGTTATGCACCACTTTCATAAAGTAAAGTAATAGTGTGATATAATAAGAAGTATAGTAGTTAAGCTCCTTAACAGTTGTTCACTATATGTTATGTACAGGGTGTAGCACATATTCACTTTAAATTTAATGATTGTAAAACTTTTAAAACAGAGAATCTATAACAGCATTTGCTAGTCTTGTAAAGGCTACTTTATTTGGCAATAATATGATTTACTTATCTAGGTCATTTTGCTTTAGCCATAGGAAGTTGTATGAGGAGCTCTACCTATCTTTTGAATTAACAATATCCGAAATTTATTTAGAAAGTTGTAAAACGGAGGATCGAAAAAAGCAGTCTATCAATTCGATGAGACGATGAAAGAAAATTTCTAACAAAATCAACATCTAACACGATAGATTCTTACCGATTTTTTTCCTCATGCTGGACTCACGCACTTCCATTTACTCGTGTTGGAGAGCCAATTGATTTACACACATTAATGAGTCAATTTCATAATTGTCATTTTTAAAAAATCACAAAAGAACAGCATTTTATTTAAAGATTTAAAGCGAGATTGAGTCTGCTGTGTTCCATCCGGGTACACTTCGCTTTCCGCAGGTAACGCCTCAACTAATTTTAAAAGATACTTCTTTAGATTGCTTGAAAAACAAGATTTTCTTGGACATTCTCTAAAGTACTCGATTCACTCAATTTCGTTAAGAGTCAAGGTTCTAAATATCCACCGAGAAATACGTGACTCAACCTGTAAAAGGATTGTTTTTGAAAGTTGTTATAATATAGTAGATAATAGATGAAGCGAGGAGGTCGAAAGTATGAAAGTTGGTATAATTGGTGCTGGTGCGATTGCGACGTATTTAATGGAAAATTTATCAGTTGAAAAGCAGTCTAATATTAAGGTTACGAGCGTATACGTACGAGACATTGATAAATATAAGCATTTAGAAAATACATATGGTGTAAATTTATATACAGAATTAACAGAATTTCTACATGCTGATGTTGATATTATCGTTGAAGCAGCAAATATTGAAGCTGCTCAGTCGTTGTTGCCAAAAGTAGTAGAAAAAAAGGATGTTGTACTAATAAGCATAGGTGTTTTATCGGATCACCTATTTTTGCAACGATTGCACACACTCGCAGAACAAAATAATCGCTATATATACTTGCCATCCGGAGCAATCGGAGGACTGGATCTTTTGCAAAATGCCTATATCTCTGAAGCAATTTCAGAGGTATCTTTAACGACAAGAAAGCCAGCCCATACGTTAGTACGTGAGCCGGTTGAGAGCTCTAAGGTTGTTTTCGAAGGAAAGGCATCGGACGCGATTAAGCAATTTCCTAAAAATATAAATGTTTCAATTGTGTTAGCACTTGCTGGGCTTGGTATGGACAAAACGAATGTAACGATCATTGCGGATCCGATGATAGAAAATAACATCCACACGATTGAAATGAATGGGGCGTTTGGAAATGCAACCTTTACAGTGACGAACAATCCGCTCCCTGAAAATCCAAAAACAAGTTACTTGGCAGCGATGAGCATTAGAGGAACATTGCAAAGGTTGTCGGATAGAATAAAAATAGGTTGTTAATAGATTCTTATAAAGATATGTTTTTGCGTTTTTGCATGAATTCATCTGTTAAAGGAGATCCTCCCATTTTAAAATAGCTACATTTGAATATTTCCGGAGACATATAAAACGATCAGCTCACTTTACATAGCAGCTGCTCGTTTTTATATGTAACGTGTATATGTACTTGGCTAAGTAGGAAAAAATGTAAATGTATGATTATAAAGGGAGTTTTATTACTTTAAATAAGACTGACAAATATGTGGACCTATTTGCTAGTTTCAAAGTAACGGTTCGTATTGATAAAGGCTTGTGTTATAATTGGTTGTAAGTAAACGGTGCTCTTTTACAGCATACATCAATTTACTGCAGTATAAGGAATGATTGTGAGAAAACATTGAAACTAAAGTCTTAGCCGCTTTGGGATATCCCTCGTCTGAACGTTGATCAGCAGCCTCGTTAATGGGAAAGCATGCGTCTGGAGACCCCAGAATGAGCGCTCTTTGCGAGCGAGGAGGTTCAAGCAATGCCCGAGGAAAGCGTCCGCCTGAAGTGAAAGTAACGGAGTTATAAAGTTTGTATAACTCAAAAATGAAGCAGAATAAATTGGCTAAGATTACTGCCTAAATATACTATATGAGTAGTAATATACATGAAGAAAGTTAGAACGTTGAGATGCTCTAATCTTTCAGTGCTCCCACCCCCCCGAAGGCATCTTGCATTTTATATTTACATATACGGGTCGTATAACTATTTAAAGCCCATTTTGACCGCATCGTATAATGAAAGCGCTATCACTAGGTTGCTATAATAAAAGGTACAGTAAAGAAAAGCTTAACGTTCTATCGTGTCAAGCTACAAATTATTGTTAATAAGTGATTTATACAGTGTTTGAACAATCTAAGAAATTAAATTACGATGTACACTTTGTACAAAAAATATTCAAATTATTAAGATTATTGGATAATGAAATCGCTACCATTTACTTGATACGATTAGATAACTTCTTAATGATATACATCACGTCATTTTAAGAAGGGGTACAATTTTAAAGACAAAACAAACAAAAACAACTATTTTTATAAAAAGGAGAGGGAAAAATGAAGAAGTATTATTTAAGTATATTATTAGGTATTTTACTAATTGGTTTGCTTGCCGCATGTGGTGACTCAGGAGAAACAGAAGATGCAACTGCTGAACCGGAAAAGGAAGAAGCTGTAAGTGAAGAAGAAGGAGCTTCAGAAGAAGAAGAGGAAAGTGATTCATTTACTACTATTGAAGAAGGGAAGTTAACATTTGGTTCAAGTGGGTTATATAAACCATTTAACTATGAGGATTTAGACGGAAATGAAACAGGCTTTGAAGTAGATCTAGGCAATGCTTTAGCCGAAGAAATGGGACTTGAACCGAATCCGGTGTTTACACAAGACTTCGGCGCGCTGCTGGAAGAAGTTAACACAGATCGCATAGATGTTATTTTAGGGAGTTTGACCATTACAGATGAAAGAGCAGAGGTGGTGGATTTTTCCAGACCTTATTATACATCCGGACCGTTGTTTTATGTGCATAAGGATACAGACGACATCGAAACATGGGATGATTTGGAAGGAAAGCAAGTCGGTGTAATTGGTAATAGTGTTTATGAAGATACGGTATTAGAACACATAACGGAAGACTATTTATCTACTTATCAATCCGATACGGTAGCCTTGCAAGATTTATCAGCGGGTACAGACAGACTGCATATGGTGTTAACCGATAAAATTGTCGGTTTAGTACAAATTGATGAAAATAACTTAGACATTAAGCCTGTCGGTGATCTAATACTTGAAGAAAAAATTGGTGCAGCAGTAAGAAAAGGAAATCAGCCGTTGCTTGATGAGATTAATCGTGCCTTAGACGAATTAATTAATAATGGAACGTATGAAGAAATAAGCAACAAATGGTTTGGAGAGAATATTTTAGAATAAAATTTAATGACGTGCGCACAACTTACGTGCGCACAGACTGTTTATAAGAAGTTAAAATCAAGGAAAAAGGCTAACTTCAATGTATTAGGAGGAATGATAATGACCTTTTGGGAGCTGTTTATAGAAACAATGCCCGGTTATAAGGATGCAATAATAGCTACCGTTAAAATTACGGTGCTCGGGCTCATTATAGGGCTAGTGATTGGATTATTCTTTGCCTTTTTGAAAGTATCAAAGTTTAAGCTATTAAATATAATTGCAGATTTATATATTACAATTATTCGCGGTACGCCGCTCGTCGTACAAATATTTATACTCTATTTTGGCCTCGTTCATTTTGTAGATTTGGGTCGTTTTTTATCGGGGGGCATTGCACTTGGCGTACATAACGGAGCATATATAGCTGAAATATTTCGTGGCTCGATTCAATCGATTGATAAAGGGCAGGCAGAGGCTGCTAGAAGTTTAGGTATGTCCTATAGACTGTCTATGCGTAGAATTGTCTTACCTCAAGCATTAAGACGTGCCATACCTCCATTGGGTAACCAATTTATTATTGCCTTGAAAGATTCTTCTCTCGTTGCTTTCATCGGATTTCAAGATTTATTTAACCGTGCTCAACGAATTCAGTCGGCGACTGGGCTTGCGATGGAATCATATATTATTGTAGGGATTTATTACTTATTGCTCGTACTTATCTTATCCTTTATCGTAAACAGAATTGAACATCGATTATCTAGAAGTGAAAGGGGATTAAGTACATGAGTGATAAAAATATAGCAATTAAAGTAAACCAATTAAACAAAAGCTTTGGTTCCTTGCATGTTTTAAAAGATGTCGATTTAGAAGTGAGAGAAAGTGAAGTTGTCGTGCTGATTGGTGCGAGCGGATCTGGTAAAAGTACACTCCTGCGGTGCTTGAATTTCTTGGAAGTGAAAGAAAGTGGGACGATTCATTTAGAAGGGAAAGAGGTTGATCCGAAAAAGGATGACTTAAATAAAGTACGCGCTCGTACTGGTATGGTGTTTCAGCATTTCAATTTATTCCCACATATGACCGTTATTGAAAATATTATAGAAGCTCCCGTTTATGTGAAAAAAATGAAAAAAGAAGAAGCAATTAAAATTGGCAAAGAACTGCTAGGTAAAGTAGGCTTAGCTGATAAGGCAGATGTGTATCCACGAACCTTATCAGGAGGGCAGCAACAACGAGTAGCGATTGCACGTGCTCTCGCAATGAAACCACAAATTATGTTATTTGATGAGCCGACATCCGGACTTGATCCAGAGCTTGTAGGAGAAGTGCTTGAAGTGATGAAAGCGCTTGCACGAGAAGGCATGACTATGGTTGTCGTAACACATGAGATGGGGTTTGCCCGCGAGGTAGCGGATTGGGTCGTTTATTTAGATCAAGGCTCTGTTGTAGAGATCGGCTCTCCTGAACAAATTTTTGAGGATGCACAGGAGGAGCGAACGAAAGAGTTTTTAAGTAAAGTATTATAATATTACTTTCAGAATTCTTATTTAAATGAGGCAGTAAAAGAAATCCTTCATGTATACAAGGGCGTACATGTGAAGGGTTTTTTTCATTGCCGAATTAAAATAAGGCGGACGAAAATTACGCCATATTTTAATTCGGGTAAATAAATAGAAAGAAACAGGTTAAGCAAATTAGAGTGTCGCATGCTCCATAGCCTCGACTAATTTGTATGCCATCACAGCCATTTGTAGCCTTAACCGGTCATCGGCAACTTTTATATTCAGTCCGGTTCTTTTTTCGATTTGATTGAGCCGGTATCGCAGCGTATGGCGGTGAATAAATAATTCATCGGCAGCCATTTGAATGCTTTGGTTATTTTTTAAATATACATATAATGTTTCAATTAGATCAATGCTCTGATCGTGTGTCGGTACAATGTTTTGAAGGCAATCTTCATATATCGTACGTAACTCAATGCCAGAACGGTTCATTTCCAGAAGCAAGTCATACATACCTAAGTCTTCATATAAATAAATATTCCCTTGCTTATGAAGTAAATTGGATAGCTTTACTGCATCGTGTGCTTCTCTCGCACATTTTGCAAGCATATCTATCGAATCATAATGTCGACCGATTCCAATAGCTAATGGCTGTTTTGGAAAGAAATACTTCCACTGGTCATTAATTTCTTCTGCTAATTGAAAACAGCTTTTCCGCATCTCTGTAGTTGAATCGCCAGTAACATTCGTTAGAAGTGTTAAAGAATCTAGCTTCGATTGGATAAGGTGTTGCTTGTTTTTTTGCTGTAACAATTGCTCTATTACATAATATAATTGGTCGATTTGCTTTTCAGCTTCTATTCCATTTGTTTGAAAAGTGAAATAAATAACAGTTTGACGAACCGTTAGATCGTATCCTAGTTTTTTTGCTTGCTCGATGACAATTTCGTTTTCGGAATAGTTTTCGTTAAAAATATCCTCTAAAAAGTCCCCTTGTAGACGTATTTTAGTCTCCTCAACTGCTTGTTTTTTTAACGATTCAATCGCATAAATTGTTGCAGCATGACCTACTGCAATTTCGTCTAGCTCTTTCCACTTTTCAATCGGCTTAATAATTACAACCCAGCCATAGCAAGCTTGCTTTGCAATAATTGGACATATTGTTATTTTATAAGGATCAATCGCTTTATGAATGGTCGCTTCCTGCTTCATGCACTCCAATAAATGAGCCTTTAAATTCAATTGTTTATCATGGATGTGTATTGTTGCCTGGTGACCGAGTGTGATCGTGTCTTCATTTCTATGGTGATGTATGATTTCATAAAAATCATTGAAGATGATAGTTGTGGAATTGGTTAGTTTAGCGAGTGTATTTGTAATTTCAGTAGGACCTCGGTTGTTCAAGACTAGCTTCGTCAGCTGTCGATGAATGGTCGCTGAAAACTCTAACATATGCATTTGGTTATGTACAATTTGCTCCAGAAGTGCTTTCGTTATAACTGAAAAGTTAATATCAGTAGGGATTTCAATTAAAGGTAGACCACTTTCATTTGCAGCAGAAATAAAGCTTTGAGGGATTTCTTTCATATAGAAGCTCGTATATATAGCAATTCCTGATAATTTATTCGAAGTTAGCAGTTTATGAAACTCTTTAATTTGTGCCTCATTTTTATCAAGTCCGAATGCAGTAGTAATAAGAAATTCGCCTTCCTGCAAGCGGCGTGTATCTTCTACTACTTCAACGATCGTTACCCACTTAATATTGTTTGCAAGGCCTTCGTGACCAGCAACGAGCTTCGTATTTTTCATTACTGGCAATTGCAGTGCCTCATATATGCTGAGTGCCATTCATCCCCATCTCCTCTATTAATATAGGTAATATTATACACAGTGTACAATGAATGGTCAGAAAATTCTATTCCGAGGTCGAATGGATAGCTGATATAGATTGTTTATAATTTGATTAATCGCAGCAAGCTTACTGTACTAGAAACTGGCTAAGTTATGTTGATGTTTTTACTTTGACAAGAGGTGATAAAATGCATCGTACCCATTTAATAAAGCCCATATTGGATGAAGAATACCGTGTAGCTACTCATGGAAAAGGAATCTATCTTTATGATAAGGAAGGAAAAAAGTATTTAGACGGTTCATCTGGAGCCGTTACGGCTAGTATTGGACACGGCGTGACTGAGATTATTCAAGTGATGAAAGAGCAGGCAGAACGTGTATCATTTGTTTATCGATCACAGTTTACAAATGAACCTGCAGAAGCTTTAGCGAAGAAGCTTAGTGAATTGGCACCAGGTGATTTGAATTGGTCTTTCTTTGTAAATAGCGGATCAGAAGCTACTGAGACAGCTATGAAAATTTCTATTCAATATTGGCAGGAAAAAGGAATGCCAATGAAAAATAAAATTATTTCTCGATGGATGAGCTACCATGGAATAACGAATGGTGCTTTATCCATGTCCGGGCATCTAGGGAGACGGGAACGTTTTTCCTCAATACTTGAACCTTACCCTACTTTGTCCGCTCCTTATGCGTACAGACCTCCAACGAATGTAAGCGATTTAGATGTTGATGTGTATTACGCTGAAGAATTGGAGCGAGCAATTTATCGATTAGGAAAAGACCACATTGCCGCATTTATAGCTGAACCGATTGTCGGTGCTGCAGGCGCAGCTTTAACCCCTTCAGATCGCTACTTTCATTTAATGAAGGACGTATGTAAGCGAAATGATATTTTGTTCATTGCCGATGAAGTAATGACTGGTATCGGTCGGACTGGAAAGATGTTTGCAATCGAACATTGGAATCCGGTTGTTCCAGATTTGATTGCTATGGGGAAAGGAATGACTGCTGGCTACACGCCGATGGCGGCTGTACTCGTTAGTGACCAAGTAATGGCACCGATTTTGGAAGGATCAAAATCAATTATGAGTGGACATACGTTCAGTGCAAACCCTCAGTCGGCTGCCGTATCATTGGCAGTATTGGAATATATAGAAAAGCATAATTTAGTAAAAAGATCAGAAGAAATAGGGCAGTATTTGCTCGATAGATTAAAAGAACTTGCCAATACTTCAAATATTATTGGAGATGTACGTGGTAAAGGGTTATTCGTTGGTGTTGAATTTGTAGCAAACAAATTAACGAAAGAGACCTTTTCTCAAAATGTTCAGCTTACCGACTTAGTTGTGCGAACCGCATTTGAAAATGAATTACTCGTATATCCAGCTGCAGCGGGGCTAGACGGGTTAAGTGGTGCCGCAATAATTATTGCTCCTCCACTCACCATTCAAACGGTAGAGATAGATGAACTAATTGCACGGTTAAGTAAGACATTAATGGAAGTTGAGGTTTTCCTAATAAAACAGGGGCATTTAAATATGAGCGGGAAGGCGGGGGTGCAATGAATAAAATCTGTTCTGTAAAAGAAGCACTGAATGGTTTGGAAAGTGGTATGACAGTGATGGTCGGCGGATTTGGTGGAATCGGAAACCCACCTACCTTGATACAAGCAATACTCGACAAAAATATAAAATGTTTAACAGTTATAGCAAACGACGCAGGCTTTCCTAATGTCGGTGTCGGAAGGCTCGTCACGAATGGAAATGTAAAAAAACTAATTGCATCTCATATAGGTTCTAATCCTACTGCTGGGAAACGCATGCATGAAGGAGATATGGAAGTCGTTTTTTATCCCCAAGGTACACTTGTAGAAAAAATAAGAGCTGGTGGAGTTGGCCTAGGTGGCATTCTTGTCGATATCGGAATGGATGGTTTAGTAGCAAAGGGAAAGCAAGTTGTACAAATAAAAGAACAATCGTTTTTATTAGAGGAGGCACTAACTGCTGACGTTTCGATTGTGTATGCGAAGCAGGCGGATTCGTTTGGAAATCTTATTTTTGATAAAAGTGCGCGCAATACAAATCCTTTAACAGCGATGGCGGGAAAAATCACAATCGCTGAAGTAGATGAAATAGTACCGATGGGGGAAATCGATCCGGAATCCGTTGTAACCCCAGGTGCGTTTATCGATCGAATTATTTTAAGCGAAGGGGTGAATTGGAAGTGGGCATGGGAGTAAGTGTACGGCATCAAATAGCAGCAAGAGCTGCCAAAGAAATTAAAAACGGAATGATTGTAAATCTCGGAATCGGAATGCCGACGTTAGTGGCGGACTATTTGCCAGAAGCGATGGAAGTTATGTTTCATGCTGAAAATGGCGTATTAGGTACAGGCCCTGCACCGGAAAAAGGAAAAGAAGATATGAACTTATGTAATGCTGGTGGCTTACCAATGACAGTTGTACCAGGTGCTTCCTACTTTGATAGCACTACCGCATTTGGAATTATACGGCGCGGCTTACTGGACGTTACAATATTAGGTGCGTTTGAGGTTAGTACAAAAGGAGACTTAGCGAATTGGATCGTACCAGGTAAAATTGTGTCTGGTATGGGTGGTGCAATTGAATTAGCTCAAAAGGCAAAAAAAGTAATTGTTTTAATGAGCCATCTTGATAAAAGAGGCAACTCCAAAATCGTTGAACAATGTGCCTTGCCATTGACAGCGAAATGCTGTGTAGATTTAATTATTACCGATATGGCGGTAATTGAAGTATCTCGTGACGGTCTCACTTTAATAGAGGTAATGGAGCCGTACGATGTAGAAGAAGTAATTTTAAAAACCGCTGCCCCATTAAATATTTCAGATGAAATAAAGACGATTCAATAATAATAAAACGTCCAACGAACGAATTCATTGGTTTTCGGATTAGCTTCTGGAAAATTAGGAATGGATCCTCACAGGACAGCAGGGAGAAGCCACTGAAAGGCTGTCGTTTTTTGAGTAAAGTCTTTTCGTTCATAAAAGTTAGACAACTTTAATGCTGTAGTTGTAGTGGAAGGCAGCGACTCCAGTCTCAAAGAGAATGAATCGAATCCCCTGGACAGAGCGGAGCGAGGGAAGCGGCTCTATTGGGCACATTACCTAATACGAGGAGGTACACCATTCGACCGTGGAAAGCGAGTAGATTCCATGAGCGAGAATGCTAGCAATTTGCTTCTTAATTAATTACTATCCGAATACTTGAATGTATTCCGTACTTTATAGAAGTCATTTTTAAAATATACAAGGAGGATTGAACATGAATGAAGTCGTTCTCGTATCTGGTGTTCGTACAGCTGTAGGCGCATTTGGAAAAGCACTCCGATCCGTGCAAGCGAATGAGCTGGCGCAACACGTTTTAGAAGGGTTAGTGAGAAACGCAGATGTGTCAAAAGCTGATGTGGATGAAATTATATTTGGGCACGGGTATGTGCATGGAGGCGGACTAAATTCTGCTCGAATTGCATCCCAACGTGCCGGTTTTCCAAAAGAAGTGCCCGCATATGTTGTGATAAAAGCTTGTGGCTCTAGTTTGAAGGCGATAACTAACGGCGCTGCTGCAATCGCATCCGGACAAGACGACACAATTATCGCAGGTGGTACAGAAAGCATGAGTAACGTTCCATATCTCGTGAAAAATCGATGGGGAGCGAAATTCGGAAACATAGAACTGGAAGATGCGTTGTTAGCTGACGGCTTAACGTGTTCATTAGGGAATGAACATATGGGAATAACAGCCGAAAGACTTGCTCACAAATATAATATATCCAGGGAAGAACAGGATCAGTTTGCTTTCCAAAGCCATTGTAAAGCAATAAATGCCCTTGAATCTGGGAAGCTCCAGGAAGAAATTTTTCCGTTGAAAATTAAAACAAAAGAAAAAATGGCAATCTTCTCCACAGATGAATCGGTTCGTCATGATATTAATATGGAAAGCTTGAGGAAATTGTCGCCAGTTTTCAAAGAAGATGGGCTTATAACAGCGGGAAATGCGTGTCCGATGAACGATGGTGCTGCCGCTGTTTTAATGATGTCTAATAAAAAAGCAGAAGCAAAAGGCTTAAAGCCACTCATTAAAATAAAGGCTTATGTAAGTACCGGCGTCGATCATGCAATTATGGGTATTGGACCAGTAACAGCAACGCTAAAAGCACTTAAAAAAGCAAAGCTATCCATCGAGGATATCGGTTTATTCGAATTAAATGAAGCATTTGCAGCGCAAGCGATTGCCGTAATAAAGGAATTGCAGCTCCCTCCAGAGCGAGTAAATGTGAATGGTGGAGCGATTGCACTCGGACACCCTGTAGGTGCAACGGGGGCAAAATTAACTGTTAGTCTTATGCATGAAATGATTCGATCAGAAACACGTTTCGGATTAGTAACAATGTGTATGGCCGGAGGCATGGGGATTTGTGTTATTTATGAAAATATGACGGTATAAGAAAGGGTGTTGCACGTTGACGAAGCAAGCGCAAATAAGCAATTGGATTGAGAAAAACAAACAAGCGAGCGTCGATTTTCTTCAAAGAATGGTTCAAATCCCAAGTGTACAAGGGAATGAAAAAAAGGTTCAAGAACTTGTTGTGGATAAACTTACAGAATTAGGCTTCCTCGTTGATATTTGGGAGCTTGACGGCGAACAGTTAAAAAAACACCCGTACTTTTATTCCTCAAGAGAAGCATTTGAAGGGAGCCCGAACGTCGTTGGAATATTGAAAGGAAGCGGAAAAGGACGCTCCATTGTGCTAAATGGGCACGTCGATGTAGTTCCAGAAGGAGAAGAAATGCAATGGAAACATGCCCCTTATAGTGGAGAAATTATCAATGGAAAAATGTACGGACGTGGAACAACCGATATGAAAGGTGGGAATATGTCTCTGCTAATCGCAATAGAAGCTATTCGCTCGTTAAATATACAATTAAAAGGAGATGTCATTTTTCAAAGTGTTGTAGAAGAAGAAAGTGGTGGTGCAGGAACGTTAGCGGCTCTACTAAAAGGATATACCGCTGATGCAGCCATTATCCCCGAACCAACTAATATGAGATTATTCCCTAAGCAGCCTGGTTCAAAATGGTTTCGGTTAATTGTAAAGGGCAGAACAGCGCATGGAGGAACACCGTATTTAGGTGTTAGTGCAATTGAAAAAAGCATTCCAGTTATCAACCATATTAAACAACTGGAAACAGTACGAAACAAACGAATAGATGATCCACTGTATGATAAAGTCCCAATTCCAGTTCCAATTAATATTGGACGAATTGAAGGAGGAGATTGGCCGTCTTCCGTACCGGATGTCGTTAAATTGGAAGGGCGAATCGGGATCGCGCCAAATGAACAAGTAGAGGACGTACAAAAAGAACTGGAAAATTGGATCGAACAACTTAAAGAAATAGATCCATGGTTTACAGAATGTCCTGTTAAAGTTGAATGGTACGGTGCACGATGGATACCAGGAGAAATTGCGAATGATCATCCGTTAATGAACGTACTGAAGAAAAATTATACAGCTATTACAAATGAACAGCCTATCATTGAAGCATGCCCATGGGGTACGGACGGAGGACTTCTCACACGAGTAGGAAATACGCCTTCCATTGTATTCGGCCCAGGGGTAACGGATGTAGCGCATTATCCGAATGAATATATCGAGCTTGAGAAAATATTCGAAGCAGCAGAGATTATTGCTTGTACAATTATTGATTGGTGTAACTTCGATAAGTAAAACGTAGTTCCCAAAAATAATTCATTTTTCATCGTAGCGGGACGTTGTTAGTGCATATAAAACAATCGTTACAGTGCAACATAATTTAAAAAATCTTATAACACTGTCAATGGAGCTTCCATCGTTTTCGTTAATTCTTTTCCTCTATGTCTAGGACAGTAATCGATCATCAAACTTTATTAAGATTTTTTGTAATCGCCACCAAAGTACGTTATACTTGTCGGTGTTATGTAATTAAAGAAGGGAGAAATGCAGCATGATCGTAAAATCATTGGAAGATATTATCGGAACGGAAGACGAAACATCGGGTGAAACATGGACGAGTCGTCGTTTTATCATGAAAAAAGATAACGTCGGATTCAGTATGAATGATACGATTATCAAAGCAGGTACAGAAAGCTACTTCTGGTACAAAAACCATATCGAAGCAGTTTATTGCATCGAAGGCGAAGGTGAAGTAGAAACAGTAGAGGACGGAAAAGTGTACCCGCTAAAGGCTGGAACTATGTATCTATTAGATAAAAATGACAAGCATTATTTACGAGCAAAAACCCAAATGCGAATGGTTTGCGTGTTCAACCCGGCGCTTGTGGGAACAGAAACGCACGACGAAGACGGGGTATATCCATTACTTACTGAGTAGTGAACGAAGAAAAAGGCTGGCGCGATTCAGCCTTTTTTTTATGCACTGATGTCAATACAAGTTAATATTTGGCAGGAAGAAAAACAGTGCAATTTTATGTTGACACATTTATTATTATGTCATACCATTTAAATATATAGACTGGTTTATATAATATTCGATGAGGGGAACGAATATATGAAGAAAAACTCTCGGGACAATATGATTGAATCAACTGCTTTTTTATTACAAAAGCGTGGATACGTTGGCACTGGCGTTAATGATATTATTGAACATAGTGGGTCTCCAAAAGGCTCTTTATATTATCATTTCCCAGAAGGAAAAGAACAGTTGGCGCTTGAAGCAGTTAAATGGACAAATCGAAATGTAACCGCTTTTATCAAAGGGAATTTAGAGAAATATACAGACCCTGTCGTATCTATTAAACAATTTATATTAGATAGTGCAAATCGATTTGAAAAGGATAATTATTTTCATGGCGTACCGATTACCGCATTAGTATTAGAAACAGCTTCAATAAGTGATAACTTAAGAATGGCATGTCAAGAAGTTTTTGATGCGTGGAGTACGGAGTTTGCGAATAAACTAGTTGAACAAGGATACAATCAAAAGGAGGCGGAAAACCTCGGGACAACGATCAATATTATGATACAAGGTGCTTTTGTTATATCTTTAGCAAAGAAAAATGCAGAAGCGCTAAAAGTTGTTGCAGAAAAAATACCGTTATTATTAGGGAAATAATTTTTTTAACGTTATTATATAGACTGGTCTACTATAAAAGGAGGAGTAATCATGCATAAAACTGAAGAAATAGTATCGGCGAAAAATTACATTATGGAAAAGACAAATCATGTTCCTGAGATTGGAATTATTTTAGGATCAGGATTAGGCAGCTTGGCAGATGAATTAGAAGAGGCTGTCGTGATTCCATATGAGGAAATTCCTTATTTTTCAAAATCAGATGCAGTAGGACATGCCAATGAATTAGTTTTAGGAAAGCTTGAAAACAAAACAGTAGTAGCTATGAAAGGGCGCTATCATTATTATGAAGGTTACACTTTAGATGAAGTAACGTTTCCAGTTCGAGTAATGAAGGCGCTTGGTGTGCAAAACCTTATCATTACAAACGCATGTGGTGCTGTAAATACAGAATTTAATCCTGGTGAACTTATGTTAATTACAGATCATATCAATCTAGTTGGAACAAATCCATTAATAGGTAAAAATAATGATGAACTAGGCACTCGATTTCCAGATGTATCTGAAGTGTATAGTAAAAAACTGAGAGGCGTTGCGAAAAACGTTGCAGAAGAAAATGGAATCACGCTCCGAGAAGGGGTGTATGGCTGGTGGAGTGGCCCGATTTATGAAACACCTGCAGAGATCCGCATGATTCGGACACTCGGGTGCGATGCAATTGGTATGTCGACCGTTCCTGAAGCTACGGTAGCAATTCACGGTGGCCTAAATGTACTAGGTATTTCATGCTTAACAAATATGGCGTGTGGAATCTTAGATGAGCCTTTAAGTCATGAAGACGTTATCGCAGTTGCGGCAAAGTCAAAGAAATCGTTCACGCATTTAGTGAAGAACGTCATCAAATCTATATAAGCTACTTTTAATTTGTGTAGAGTTTCGCTTTTAATGATTAAAGGTGAAACTCTTCACGAAAAATACAAATAATAAGACGCGCAAAGGGGTGTACGAATGAATATTTTATGGGGATTATTTGGTT
Organism: Virgibacillus sp. W0430; assembly: GCF_051846935.1. NCBI lineage: Bacteria > Bacillati > Bacillota > Bacilli > Caryophanales > Bacillaceae > Virgibacillus > Virgibacillus sp. W0430. Next base: position 83,261 of record NZ_JBPYCS010000006.1, on the reverse strand, counting down.
GTAGTGTTATTATTTTAATTTCATTTTTACTTTCAGAAAAGAAAAAGCAGATTAATATTCAGACAGTTGCGATCGGGTTTGTTTTACAGGTTATATTTGGATATATTGTATTAAAATGGCAAGTAGGAAAGAATATTTTAGAGTTTGTATCAAATGCTATTACAGATATTATTGGATTTGGGCATGCTGGATTAGCTTTTGTATTTGGTCCTTTAGCAGATCGAGGCGGAGATGTAGCTGTTTGGGGAGTTAATGTCTTAGGTATGATCATATTTTTAACTGTTCTAATCGCTATATTATATCATTATGGAATTATGCAGTTTTTTGTTCGATATATCGGTGGATTTATTTCTAAAGTGATGAAAACATCCTATTCTGAATCTGCAGCGGCAGCAGCTAACATTTTTGTTGGAAATACGCAAGCGCCTTTGGTTGTAAAGCCGTATATTGCAAACATGACGCGTTCTCAATTGTTTTCTGTTATGGTTGGTGGATTAGCTTCTGTTTCAGGAGCTGTAATGATCGGACTAGCTACTATGGGAATTCCAATGGAATATTTGTTATCTGCAGCAGTGATGTCGGCACCAGCGGGGATTATGATCGCAAAATTTATGATTCCGGAAACGGAAGCAATCAATGAGAACGAGTGGAAGGAAGTTGTCAATTCATTAGGTGAAAATACGGAGAGAACAAATATTGTCGATGTTATTTTCGTAAGTTCAAGGGAAGGCTTGCAATTTGCTATTAATGTAGGCTTAATGTTGATGGCATTCATTGGCTTAATGGCGTTAATTAACGGTATTCTTGGTTGGGGTGGATCCCTCATCGGTTTGGATAATTTATCTTTAGAGTTAGTTTTTGGGTATGTTTTTGCACCAGTTGCATTGATAATCGGAATTCCTTGGGATGAAGCGTTAGTTGCGGGTAACTTTCTTGCTCAAAAGTTTTTATTAAATGAATTTGTTGCCTTTGGTTCGTTATCTACATCGTTAGATCAGGTTTCAGAAAGAACGTTGGCTATATTAACTTTTGCATTAAGTGGATTTGCTAACTTCGGTGCTGCCGGAAGTATTGTTGGTATGTTATCTAACATCGTTCCAGAGCGTAAAATCGAAATTCAAAAGTTAATGTTCAAAGCATTAATTGCAGCTACATTCGCTAATCTATTAAATGGTGCTATCGTTACAATGTTTTTATAAAAACAGGACAAACGATATGATGCAAAAATGAACTACAATGAGCTGGAACCAATCCTTTTTCAAAATAATAAACGTTTCTGTTATGAATGAAAATACAGAGGCATTTTATAAAAGGGAGTTTTTATTTGTTAGAACATCATGAAAGAGACAATCATATTAAACTTTATTATCGTATGCTCATTATTGGAATAATATTTGTAGCAATCAACTTACGCCCATCTATTACTTCCATTGGTCCTTTAATAGGAATGATTCGTGAAGATATGGGTATCTCTAACACGACGGTTGGTTTACTAACCACATTACCTTTAATTGTTTTTGCGTTTATGTCCATCTTTGCTGTAAAGATTGGGAATAAATATTCAAATGAACGAGCATTAATTTTAGGATTAGGGATAGTTGTTTGTGGAATTGTAATTCGCTCGACATCGTTCGTGATTTTGCTTATAGCGGGAACATTATTAGTCGGGATAGGGATAGCGATCTGTAATGTATTACTACCTAGTGCAATTAAGGAAAAATTCCCGAATAAGGTTGGGTTAATGACCAGTTTATATTCTACAGCGATGGGTGTATTTGCTGCTATTGCTTCTGGTTTGAGCATTCCATTAGCGGTTGGCTGGAATCTAGGGTGGGAAATATCCTTACTCGTTTGGGCAGTACCAGCTCTATTTGGAATGATTTTATGGATTTATATATATTCATTGAAAAACAAGGTAGATCGTGAAGAAACTGTCCAATTAAGTTCGAGTGGTTCAAACATTAATCTTTGGCGTTCTTCTTTAGCATGGCAAGTTGCATGTTTCCTTGGATTACAATCTTTTTTGTTTTATGTAACAATATCATGGCTACCTGAAATACTTCATCATTCTGGTATAAGTCTTGGAGCGGCAGGCTGGTTATTAGCAATTGCTCAGTTACTAGGATTGCCTGCTAGTTTTTTTGCACCTATGATAGCAGGGAAATATAAATCGCAATCAATAATCGTATGTATAACCGGATCGTTTGGTGTATTGGGTTATCTCGGATTAATTGTAAGCAAGTCACTTGTACTCACTTACATTAGTACACTGTTTATAGGTGTTACGCTAGGTGGTGGGTTTGCTTTGGCGTTAGCGTTTTTAGGCTTTCGTACGCAAAATGCTAAAGAAGCAGCTGCTTTATCCGGTATGGCTCAAACTGTCGGCTATTTATTAGCTGCAATAGGACCAATCTTAATTGGCTTTTTACATGACTTTACAAATGATTGGACGGTTCCTTTACTAATATTACTTGTTGTTTCTTTATTAGCAATATACTTTGGAATGAAGTCGGGAAGAAATAAATTTGTGTTATAGGACGTTTTTTATATTTCTTTACGTATAAAAATCTGTAAACATTTAAAGGTTATAGGAAATTCCGATCCTTTAAATGCTTACAGATTTCATTATTTATAATTTATGTTTTTTGTAAATTACGATTCCTCGAGTAAATTAATAAATTCCTTCATTACAGCAGGCAAGTCTGGCCAAGCGTGACCGGAAACAAGGTTACGATCTACATGCAAATGCGCTTCAATATATGTACAACCTGCTGCCTCTACTTCGGGCTTACAGGCAATATATGCCGTTATTGCTCGATTCTTTAAGTGCTCTTTTACTGTTGTTAGAACAAGACTACCGTGACAAACTGCTGCAACTGGCTTATCCTGTTCAAAAAAATGGCTTACAATTTTAGGAACGTGCTCATTTAATCGAATATGTTCAGGTGCTCGGCCACCTGGAATAATTAACCCTTCGTATTCCTCAGGATTTATATCGGCAAATGCAATTTGAGCGTCTATTAAATAACCTGGTTTTTCTGTATACGTTTCCCAATCTGTAAAGTCATGAACAACCGTATGAATTTTTTTAACTGTTGAAGCAGCGATCGTAGTGTCATAGCCTTCTTCCAAACATCGGTAATACGGGTAATAAATTTCTAAGGACTCAACTGCATCTCCGATAAGAATTAAAACCTTTTTAGACATGTGCTTCACTCCTTTTCATTGTTATGTACTCTATTAAACAAAAAGAGAAAAAATCCTTCTTTCATGTGGCAGATTTTATAAGGAAGGATTGGGTGGGTAATAAGGATTATGTAAAAAGAAATTATTATTTATATATACGGTTTAATAATGCTTAGGAACTAGCTTTCTGTAAATAGTTGTAATCTATTAATAATAGTTTTTTATGTAAATATTCTTTTTTTTAATTCTATTTATGGTATAATCGTATATCACAAATATTTTTAGGGGGTAAATCATGAATAAGAAACTCATTATTACTTTTCTGCTAGGATTGCTACTACTGTTTGTAGCAGCATGCGGATCATCAGATGATGGTGATACGGAAGAAGCGGACAATGCAAACGATGAAACAGAAGAGGCTGCTGACGATACTGAATCTACTGATGGCACAGATGAAAGCGGTGACAAAGAGGTATATACGGTTGCAACTGATAATGCCTACGTTCCGTTTGAATACCTGGATGAAGAGTCCGGTGAGTTAGTTGGATTTGACATTGATTTAATTACTGCACTTGCAGAAGAAGCAGGAATTGAAATTGAAATTGAAACTTTGGAATTCTCGGGTATTGTTGCTGGGCTAGGGTCTGGCAAGTTTGATATTGGGATTGCGGGAATGACGATTACTGAAGAAAGAAAAGAGAGTATCGATTTCACGCAGCCATACTATGAGGCAGGGTTGATTCTTGCTGTAAATGAAGAGAATGTAGATGAAATTAAGTCGATAGATGATGTTGATGGTAAAGTAGTCGCAACTCGTGTAGGTTCCACAAGTGAAGAATACTTAAAAGAAAATACCGATGCAAAACCAGAAGCATTTCCTGAAATTGTAGAAGCGTATCAAAACGTTTTAGCAGGACGAGCAGATGCCGTTTTATATGATTTGCCAAACGTTCAGTACTATTCTGAAAAAGAAGCTGGCGGTAAACTCATTACAGTTGGAGAGAAGTTAACTGGTGAAGATTACGGTATAGGGTTCCCGAAAGGCTCTGAAATTCGCGACAAAATCGATGAGGCTTTAACTACCCTTAAAGAAAATGGAACGTACGATGACATTTATGAAAAATGGTTTGGTGATCGTCCAGAGGGCACATAATAAGCACTCTAAATTGAAAAGCATTATATAGCAAAAGCGTGATCCTCGTGTCACGCTTTTCTATCTTAATATATGTATGAGGTGAGTCATTTATGGATCATATTATCGGCGTACTCCCCTATTTATGGAAAGGGATACAACTAACATTTATTATTACAATAGTAGGTGTTGCAATTGGGTTTGTTATCGGTGCATTTACCGGTATGGGGCGATTATCCAAAAACAAGTTTATTTTTGGGTTATCTACCGTTTACGTTGAAATTATAAGAGGAACGCCAATTCTTGTACAAATACTATTTATATACTTCGGGTTGGCTGATTTAATTGGTATTAATTTGGATAAAATTACAGCATCAATTATTGCTATTGCACTAAATGCAGGCGCATACATTGCCGAGATTGTACGGGGTGGTATTCAATCAATTGATAAAGGACAGACGGAAGCAGGTCGTTCAATTGGTTTAAATGCTGCACAAACGATGCGTTACATTATTTGGCCTCAAGCTTTTAAGCGAATGATCCCTCCTTTAGGAAATCAATTCATCATTAGTTTGAAAGATACTTCCTTATTCTCAGCTATTGCTGTGAACGAGCTATTATATCAAGGTAAGTATTATGCATCTTCCACATTCATCTATTTTGAACCATACTTAATGGTAGGTGTTTTTTACTTGGCCATTACCATTCCATCCATGTTAATTTTACGTAGAGTTGAACGGAGGTTGGATGTTTAGTGATTAAGGTAACAGATTTACACAAATCGTTCGGTGAGAATGAAGTATTAAAAGGAATAACAAATACAATTAACGAAAAGGAAGTTGTTTGTGTTATCGGTGCTTCCGGGTCTGGAAAAAGTACGTTTTTACGTTGTTTAAATTTACTTGAAGATGTTACTTCTGGGAGTATCGAAATTGATGGGGTAGATTTAACGGATCCAAAAACAAATATTAATGAGCTGCGAAGCCAGGTTGGTATGGTATTCCAGCACTTTAATTTATTTCCGCATATGACTGTTTTAGATAATGTTGTTCTTGGACCAATGAAAGTGAAGAAAGTTTCAAGAGCAGAAGCGGAAAAGACGGCGAAAAGCTTACTTGAAAAAGTTGGCTTAGCGGATAAGGTGAATGCCTATCCAGGAAGCTTATCCGGGGGTCAAAAGCAGCGTGTAGCCATTTCGCGCGCGCTAGCGATGAATCCAAAGGTGATGTTATTCGATGAGCCAACATCTGCACTTGACCCAGAATTGGTCGGAGAAGTATTAAGTGTCATGAAAGAACTAGCACAAGAAGGAATGACAATGGTTGTTGTGACACATGAAATGGGATTTGCGCGTGAGGTTGGCGACCGTGTCATATTTATAGATGAAGGTGTAATTCGTGAAGAGGGTGAACCAAATGAATTGTTTAGTAATCCGAAAAGCGAGCGCTTGAAATCATTTTTAGGTAAAATATTATAAGCATCGATTACTAAACGAATAAACGAAGCAATGTGTTGATCTCTATAAATAATTATAAAAAACGCACTTATCTGCTGCTCGCAGGTAAGAAACATCTTTTGAGTGGAAAATGGAAGCTTATTATAAACCGTTTAATTCCTAAAGTGAATAGAAATGAAACCGCACGAGAGAAGTAGTCATCTTCGTGCGGTTTTTAGGTTGTAGAATAAAGGACGTTGGTGAAGAAAAATCACAATACTTTTTTTGGTAGGAAAAAATGTGAAGGAAGTTGTGTAAATGATGGAACGCACAAAGTAAAGGCCTATAAATATGTCGATGGAAAGTAAACTATGCCCCTACATAGTGCGAAAATAGTGGAATTAAAAAATGCAGACAATACGATCTTCCATAAGAATAGCTTCATTTATTCGTATAACAATGGGCGAAATGAAGGGCTCAACAACAAAATTAAAGTACTTAATAGATTCGCTTATGGATGCAGAAGTTTCTTGAATTATAGAATCGAATCATGCTTTATTCCAAGCGAAACCCTGTAGAAACAAAATACAATACAAAACATATCTTTAAGCTGACTGAAACGAAAGTCGACGGACTCCTGCGGTAATAGCACAATTCCGAAGATCACTGTAGCAACTCGGGTAGAGGAGCTACAGATTTAGTAGGTATTCCTCGACTTAAAATACATCACTAACGTCGTTTGACAAAGAACCGGTTTTTACGTGTAATGTGCTGTACACTTATAGTAATAGCTGTATACGTTGGGATTGCACGACTAGGAGCGTTACACTTAAATGGAAGTCTATTTTTATTCAATAATGAAAAGGGGATTGTATTTATGAACGTACATGAATATGTCAATTTAGATGCTACAGAAATGGCAGCATTGATCGCCAAAAAAGAAATAACTCCGGCTGAGTTATTGCAGGCTAGCTTTGAGCAATTAGAAAATGTAAATAAAGATTTGAATGGAATTGCACATCATCGAAAAGAAAAGGTGATGAAAGAAGCAAAGCATGGGAAGTATGGACGGGGGCCATTTACGGGGGTGCCTGTTTTAATGAAGGATATTTCCCAGGCAATAGCTGGAGAGCGGCTTACAGGCGGGGCGAAATTACTTAAACAGATTGTTGCCGAACAGGATGCTCATTTTACGAAAAAGTTTCGAGAAGCAGGTTTTTTGTTTATGGGGCATTCGAGTACACCTGAATTTGCATTAAAAAACATTACAGAACCTCAATTGCATGGTGCTGCACGTAACCCATGGAACAAGGAGTTTTCCCCTGGTGGATCAAGTGGTGGATCGGCAGCAATGATTGCTGCAGGAGTAGTGCCATTAGCAGGTGCAAGTGATGGGGGAGGGTCAATTCGAATACCAGCATCGTTTACGAGCTTATTCGGATTAAAACCAACACGGGGACGAACACCTGTAGGGCCAGGTGCGGGACGAGCATGGCAAGGTGCAGCAATTGATTTTGTGTTAAGTAGGACGGTAAGAGATAGTGCCGCAATGCTTGACGTTTTACAAGTGAATCAACCAGAAGCGGCTTTTCAAGCTCCTATGTTTACAGGAAGTTATAAAGAGATAATGAAGCAACCATTTTCAAAACCGTTAAACATTGCTTTTACTACTAAATCTCCAGTAGGTACTCCAGTTTCAGAAGATGCGAAGCAAACGGTTGAAAAAACAGTTAAATGGCTTGAAGATCAAGGGCACAGTGTTGATGAAAAAGACAATGGTGTTGATGGAATACAGCTAATGAAGGACTATTTTATTATGAATAGCGGCGAAATGGCTACAGTGATTAAGCAGCTAGAAGGTGGGCTTGGTCGGAAGCTTACGGCTGACGATGTAGAAGTCGAAACGTGGATGTTAAATGTAGCTGGGAATTCCGTATCGGCAGTTGAGTTTTCGGAAAGCTTATCCTCTTGGGATGTTGCAGCAGCTCATATGGCAAAGCTACATGAAACATACGATTTTTATATTACTCCTGCCACCGCCTTCACAGCACCACGTGTAGGTGAGCTCACTTTCTCTAAGGAGAAGCAAGCGGAGTTAAAAACTTCCATTCAAGAAGCGAGTAAAGAAGCGCAGCAACAACTTATTTATGACATGTTTTTACCGAGTCTGACATATACACCATTTACGCAACTTGCCAACTTAACCGGGCAGCCAGCAATGAGTTTACCAGTTCATGTTGCAGGTAATGGGTTGCCGATTGGTGTTCAAGTAATTGCACAAAAAGGAAGAGAAGACCAGCTGCTGAAACTCGCTTATGAGCTCGAGCAAACGGATTTATGGGTAGGTATGGATGGAAATCCGTACTTTTTGTAAATTGAATCCATACTTACGTGCAATGCAGTTGTAGGAAAGATCGGGACTGGGGCATAATTCAAAGGCACAACCCAAAAAAACGAACAATGTGCTGATTCGCTTTGGGCATATAGGGAATTATGCTAGGAAACGGTCGTTCTCTGCAAGCTCCTTAGCTCGAGGATGTATAATGAGCCACGCGCATATAGAAAGTGCCGTACCGACATAAGTTGGCTCTTTGTCAAATGACGTTGGTGATGTGTTTTAAGTAGAGGAATACCTACTAATGAAGTAGAACGAAAACAAGCTTGTACTCTGATTTCGCTGACTTGCACTACAGCCGACAGGCTTTCCGCGTACACGGCCTCCGCTTCTGTAGCTCCTCTACTCGAGTCGATACAGTGATCTTCGGAATTGTGCCATTTTCGCAGGAGTCCGACGACTTTTCGTTCCAGTCAGTAGTGGTCATTATTGCACACACGTCAATGCTGTATAGTATGCGTAAAATGTTTGTGGGGGAACAGATGCACGAATCTAACTAGATAATATGTGATCAATTTTACTTCGAACGATATACACATGAATAACACCGTTGATTTTCACTGCAGGTGGATGCTTTCCGCGGGCACGGCTTCAGCCTCCTCTGCGGTCGCTAGGAATCAATACTAAAATTAACGAATACAAAGAGCGGTTTTTTAACTTCTTAAAATAACACCCACAAATACTTGACTCAATCTGCTGTATAGTTTGCATTGACGTGTGTTTCTTTATATAGTATTTTGTTCTACAGGTTTTCGCTTGAAATAAAGCATGATTCCATTCTTATAATTGGTAAAGTATCTGTACCCTTAAGTGAATCGACAAGTGATTTAGCTCCTGGATATGGTTTTCACGACTTTTATTTGTTTATGCTCGTTTTATTTATCGCTTTGGCTGGGGTTGCCCTTTGCTTATTTCGATGGTAAATAACATTAATTTCTGCACCGATCATTAGGATTAATCCAGTTAAATAAAACCAGATCATTAAAATAATGATACCGCCCATGCTTCCATAAGTTGCTGAGTAATTGCCAAAATTGCTCACATAAAAAGAAAAAACGAATGAGATAATTAGCCATAGGGAGCTTGCAATGAATGCACCAGGAACTATATGGCTGAATGGGATTTTTTTGTTAGGTGCGAAATGATATAATCCGAGCAAAATTAAACTAATTACCAAAATACTAAGTACCCATCTGAATACTTGCAAGAATACGAGCATTGCAGAACTAATCCCAATCCACGATTCCACAAAATGGATAATGACATTTCCTAGTACGGGCAATAAAAGAGATACGATAATTGCTACAATCATTCCAACGGTCAAACCGATGGCAAGGAGTCGAACCTTAATAAACGATCTTTCTTCCTCTACTTCATATGCCTCATTAATTGCTTTAATAAAAGCATTAATACCATTTGAAGTGGCCCATAGTGCACCAATAATCCCAAATGTTAGTAACCCGCCGCGTGGTTGGATAATGGTTCCAATATTTTCTGAAAATATAGTAGAAAGCCCACTTGGCAGCATTTCATTTATTATAGAGAAAATTTTGGATGGATCCATGTTTAAATAGGGAATGATCGTAAAACAAACGATTAGTAACGGAACAACCGAGAGCAAGTAATAATAGGCTTGCGCAGCTGCAAGTATCGTAAGATTATCCTTTTTAAATTCAGCTTTAAGTGCTTTTGCGTAATCGAATAGTACGTGCACAATGATGCCTCCCTTTTAAAAATGTATCTAGAAGACTCTATACCCTTTTTTAAAAAAGTTACGCAAAAATGCTCTAAATTAACTTTTTCCCTTTAATGTGAGAAGCGTAATTTTATATTTTGACGGAGAAGGAATGAAAGTTGACATCTCGTTAACAACGACAAATTTTAATATATGTAAAGAAGCTGAGTGCATTCATACGAATGAATGCCAAAGTACAAGCAGCGGACTGTGTTTTAGCTAATCCGAAAACACGATCCCATCCCCTGCAAAAAGCGATACAATCGCATAGCTGCGAATCTCACGACTATGCCAATTTTTAAAAAACCTAATCATCACTACTAGCACCACACTAAAGGGTGTTTTTTAAGTTCTTAATAGCCATTTAAAATCTTGCCTTAATCTATTTTTAAATAGAGGTTGGATAATAGCGGATGCTTTTAGTATAGTAAATATAGAAGCATTAGGAAGTTATTGTAGGAGGTTATTATGGAAAATCAGCCGTACTCGAATAGCGAAAAAATTAAAAAGGTACTTGAAAATATAAATCACGTAATTATTGGAAAAAAAGAGGTTATTACATTAAGTCTAGTAGCACTATTAGCGCGCGGTCATGTCTTGCTAGAGGATGTCCCTGGAGTGGGGAAAACGATACTCGTACGAGCGCTTGCAAAATCACTTGATTGTACTTTTAAGAGGATTCAGTTTACCCCAGATTTATTGCCCTCCGATGTCACTGGGGTATCCATTTTTCACCCGAAAAAATTGGAGTTTGAGTTTCGCAATGGGCCTATTTTTGGAAACATTATTTTAGCTGATGAAATTAACCGCACGTCTCCCAAAACCCAATCTGCTTTATTAGAAGGTATGGAAGAACGCAGTGTTACTGTAGATGGGACAACAATGACTTTAAACCATCCTTTTTTTGTAATGGCTACCCAAAATCCAATTGAGTATGATGGAACATACGTCTTGCCAGAAGCGCAATTGGATCGCTTTCTCTTTAAATTAAAAATGGGCTATCCTGAATTTATGGAAGAAATGATGCTTTTAAACGGAACTTCAGGAGAAGAGAAGCTTCAGAGTCTTTCTCCTGTATTAACTAAGGAAGAATTGCTAACAATTCAAGAAGATATAAAAACAGTGTATATTGCAGAAAATGTTAAGCGCTATATTATTACACTAGCAACAGCAACTCGCCAGCATGACCATATTGCATTAGGTGTTAGCCCTAGAGGATCTATTGCATTAATGGAAGCAACAAAAGCATATGCGTATATTTCTGGTCGTGACTATGTTTTGCCAGATGACGTTAAGTATTTAGCTCCGTATGTGTTTGCACACAGAATTCGTTTAACAGCGGAAAGTAACTACGAAGGAATAACGAATGAAGAAGTAATCTCAACCATTATAGAAAGTAGTGAAATTCCAATTCGAAAGGAAGCCTTTTAATGAAAGAGAAGTACGGAGCGTTTATCCGGTTTCTTTGTATCGGTTTCCTTTTTATTATCTTGTTTGCGTACGCTATGTTTCAAGGGGGATTCGTTAGCTGGTTTTTGTTCTTTAGCTTTCTACCAATAGGCATTTATCTTGTCGGCCTATATTTTTATCCGCTAGCAAAATGGGGTGTGTCACGGGAGCTATCTCGCTCGGTTGTTCAAGCAGGCGATCGTATAGCGGTGACAATACGCATCCGCCGTAACATACCATTCCCACTGGCGTATTGCGTAGTCGAGGATCTATTACCAAAAGAGCTAAGAACTGGTCTAAACAAAAGAGAACGAGTACAGAAAGTTGAAACAGCAACAGAAAGACAACTATTATTTCCATGGTTTCGCAACAATATAGCTCACACGTATTACATAGAGGCAATTCCACGAGGGGATCATCATTTAAAAGCAATTCGTATCCAAGTTGGCGATTTATTTGGCTTATTTAAAAAAGAGCATATTTTTTTAGAGGATCACGTTTTTGCATGTTATCCACGAAAACGAGTAGTTCGTTGGGAAAGGGGAAGTAAGAAACAGGAAAAAGCGGCTGCACACTCTATATTTGCGTTCAACCAATCGAATATTGCAATGAGCAGTAGAGAATATCTCCCCGGCGACAGTCTTTCTTTAGTTGATTGGAAGCAAACGGCACGCAATAATAAATTAATGACTCGAGAGCTTGAGCGGGAAGGCAAAAAAAGTACGCAAATTATGTTGGATGCTACTTCCAGTAAAAACATGAACTTGAATGCGTTTGAGGCAGCCATTGAAATAGCCTTTGCGTGGACGGCTAACAGGAAGTGGCAAAATGATCACGTAACATTCACGACAGTTGGTAAAAAAATAACATCATTTCAATTATCTAAATCAGGGAGTGAACAAACAAAGGTCGTGCATCATTTGACGGCCTTACAGCCAACTGAACGACTACACTCGCTTTCTTTGAATACAACACACTTACAGAACAATCAAACATCTGAATTAATTATCATTACGACATACTTGGAAAATCGCTTTACAGAACAAGTGGTGCGACTAAGTAAACAGGATTATCCAACAGTACTTGTTTATATTGACTTCAAAATGAACCGATCCGATAAAGAAAAAGAGCTAATATCGACACTTCGTAGCAAAAAAATCGATGTTTTTATTGTTACAGAAAGACAGTGGAGAAGTAAAGTAATTGAGGTGAAGGCTCGTGCGTAGAAGGAATTCAACCCCATTTTTATATCCATACTTCGTTTATATGTGCGGGCTTTTTTTATTTCTAGAATGGCTTTATCCGTTAGAAGCGGTAACAGATACGGGTAATAGTGCGGTTTTTATCATATTTGCTGTCTTTTGCTTCCTTATATCTTTATTCCAGATTAATTGGTGGATCGTACTTTTGTTAAAAGGTATAGGCTTGCTCTTTATCGTTCATGCTTTGTATATACAAGATTCTTTTTTTAGCTTTATTTGGCTAAAGGACGTTTGGATGGAAGTTGTTTTGAACACAGATGCGATATGGACACAGCAGTGGTATCGAATTACAGATATGTTTCGCAGTGTTTTACTGCTCAGTTTAATATGGTTAATGAGCTATTTAATATACTACTGGTTTGTTGAAGCGAAACGAATATTTTTATTTATCGTACTTACATTTAGTTATATTACGATATTAGATACGTTTACAAACTATGAAGCCGATTTAGCAATCATCCGGACGTTTGTATTGGCATTTATAGCTCTAGGTGTAACAAATGTTGTTAAAAAGGCGGAGCAGGAAGCATTGCAATTCAGTTGGATTAAGCATTTTCCCGCTTGGATTATCCCACTTGCTGTTGTAGTCGGATGTTCAACGATGATTGGTTTTATCGCACCTAAAGTAGGACCACAGTGGCCGGATCCAGTTCCTTTTATTAAAAAAGTAGGTGTAGTGGAAGACGATGGAACTGACTTTAGTCGAAAGAAAGTAGGCTATGGTGAAGATGATTCCCAACTAGGTGGTTCCTTTGAACAAGATTTCACCCCGGTCTTTCATGCAGTAGCGGACGAAAAGCACTATTGGCGGATCGAAACAAAAGATGTCTATACTGGAAAAGGGTGGGAACAGGCTGAAGGAAAAACGATCAGTTCACAGCATCCTTTCGATATTAGCTTACGTACATTTACCGATCGTGTACCTACTGAACAAGCACAAGCAATGATCGAGCTTCAAGCAGCTAGCAAAATTAATAAATTAGTTTATCCGTATGGCATACGAGAAGTTCAAGCAGAATCTATAGGCCAACTGCTGTTACATACGCAAACGGAAGCATTTCAAATAGAAAAAGACGGACAACCAGCACGTGTGGATAAATACGAAATAAAATATGAAAAGCCACAGTTTTCCATTAATCAATTAAAAGATGCAAGCAATCAAGACCCAGTGGAAATCAGTGATCGGTTCACGCAATTACCGGATACACTGCCCGACCGCATTGCTACCTTAGCTCAAGAAATTACTGCAGAAAAAACAAATCGCTATGAAAAGGTCACAGCTATTGAACAGTATTTTAATCGAAATGGCTTTATCTATCAGACTGAAAACATACCAATTCCACGTGAAGAAGACTATGTAGATCAGTTTTTATTTGATACGAAACGCGGCTATTGCGACAATTACTCTACTTCAATGGTCGTTATGCTTCGTACATTGGATATACCTGCAAGGTGGGTGAAAGGATTTACAGGTGGAGATAAAATAGGCGAAGTGGAATATGAAGATGAGCAAAAGGTGCTAAATTGGTATGAAATTACAAATGCGAATGCACACTCTTGGGTAGAAGTATACTTTCCGCTAATTGGATGGGTACCATTTGAACCGACACAAGGGTTTAACAACTTAACTGATTTTTATACCGAATCGGAGTCATCGGAAGATCAGACAGAAGTTGAGTCATCCGAGCCCGAACTTCCTGCTGACGAGCCGATTGAAACGAGTGAAAAAGAAAAGTCGCTGCAAAATGAGCGAACGGTTGGCTGGGGTTATCTTTTAGTCGTTAGTTTAATGATCATTTTTACCTTTCTAATTGCTTATCGGACACGATTTCGATGGCAAACAAAATTAATTTTTAAAGAATTAGTACATACTAACAAAGATTCCACATATGAAAAAGCGTACCTCTATTTATTGAAAGTATTGCAAAAAAAAGTTGCTACAAAGCGTCCTAATCAGACGTTAAGGGAGTATGCAATGGAAATAGATGAAAAAATTGGCACAGGTGAAATGGAATTTTTAACAAATTGTTATGAACAAATCCTGTATAATGATAAACTAAAGAACATGGATAGCGAAACATTTATTCATACGTGGCAGCGATTTATGAAACGGATCGTCTAATGAATATAATTTTCCGCTTGCAAATTCAGTCAAAAGGTAAGGGGTAGATAAGATGAATGAGATGGTAGTTGTATTGGATTTTGGCAGTTCGTATAATCAGTTGTTGGCTAGAAAAATTAGGGAGCTAGGCGTATACAGTGAACTCCACTCCCATAAGCTGACAGCAGCAGAAATTAAGCAGATGAATCCAAAGGCCATTATTCTTTCTGGCGGACCACATCAAATTGGCGATGAAAATAACTTCCGTTGTGATGAAGAAATATTTTCATTAGGAATTCCAGTTCTAGGCATATGTTACGGAATGCAATTAATGACAATTCATTTTGGTGGAGAAATAGAACAAATTGGTGCAAGAACACACGAGAAGGAAATGATAAAAGTTCATGATAATTCAGGCCTTTTTGCTGGATTACCAAATGAACAAACTGTTTGGATGAGTCGTGGCGAAGCTGTAAAAAAAGTGCCAGAATCGTTTTCAGTTGACGCTGCAAGTGAAGAAACGCCTGTTGCCGCTATTAGCAATAAGTCTAACAACCTATATGGCGTTCAGTTTCACCCGGAAGTTGCAGAAACAGAACAAGGCATGGAAGTACTAAAACAGTTTCTATTCAAGATTAGTGACTGCCACGGCGATTGGACTATTGAGCAATTTATGGAATCCGAAATAAGCAAAATTAAACAACAGGTTGGTAACGAAAAAGTTTTATGTGCATTAAGTGGAGGCGTTGATTCATCTGTCGTTGCAGCACTCATACATAAAGCAATAGGAAACCAATTAACGTGTATCTTTGTGGATCACGGACTATTGCGAAAAAATGAAGCAAATCAAGTAATGAAGTCGCTTGCGGATGATTTCTCTATGAATGTTATTAAAGTAGACGCGCAGGAACGATTTTTGTCCAAGCTGAAAAATGTAGAAGATCCAGAGAAAAAGCGTAAAATTATCGGTAAAGAATTTATCGAAGTTTTTGATGATGAAGCAAATAAACTAACAGATGTTAAATACTTAGCACAAGGTACGGTTTATAGCGATGTAATTGAAAGTGGTACAGATACAGGCAAAGTAGTAAAGTCTCATCATAATGTTGGCGGCCTACCAAAAGAAATGCAATTTCAATTGATTGAGCCGATCCGCATGCTGTTCAAGGACGAAGTACGAAAGCTCGGTACAGCGCTTGGCTTACCAGATCAAATTGTTTGGCGTCAGCCGTTTCCAGGCCCAGGCTTAGGTATACGTGTACTTGGCGAAGTGACGGAGGATAAGTTATCAATCGTTCGTGAAGCAGATGCGATTTTACGAGAAGAAATAGCAAATGCCGGTTTAGATCGTGATATTTGGCAATACTTTGCTATCCTGCCAAACATCCGCAGTGTCGGTGTAGCAGAGCATGCACGCACATATGATTACACAGTAGGATTACGTGCTGTTCATTCCGTAGACGGAATGACATCGGACTGGGCGCGTATACCGTGGGACGTACTAGAGAAAGTATCCTCGCGAATTGTATCTGAGGTGGATCACGTCAACCGTGTCGTGTATGACATTACGAGCAAGCCGCCTGCTACGATTGAGTGGGAATGAGAACATTTGTTCGGTAATACGGATGATCAGCGCAGATATTGACGCTAAGCTATTCGCGGCATCACGATATAAAATAATACGAGAAAACGCGCAACTATAAAAAGTATTTTTATGAGCGCCTCTTTTACTTTATTACAAGTAGAGGAGGTGCTTTTTTGCGTTGAAAATCGTTGAGGCTATAAAAGAATTTGAGTTCGAGCAACAGATTAGAGGATTATCTAAAAAGTATATCTCGTTATGTCAATGGCGCTTAAATGATTGGAAAACATACACGATCGACGAGCTAAACATCGACGACGTTACGGAAGTTACACCGCGTCATATAAAGCTATTTATACGTCATAGGCAACGGCTGGGGAGCGAGAAGAATATCACAATAAACAACCGGCTAGCCACGCTTAAAGTGTTCTTTAACTTTCTCGTAGAATTGGAGATTATCGCAAAAGAAGATAATCCAGCGGTTGATATTAAGAACTTAAAAGAGGGGCGCACGGTTATAACGACGTTTACGGACGATGAAGTTAAACAGCTTATTGATTCGACCGGCTCGCAAACTTATAGCAATATTCGAGACAAGACTGTACTCGTATTCATGTTTGAAACAGGCGTCAGAGTTAGTGAATTAGTCGGCATTAAGAACGAGGACATATACATTGACCGCATATTCATTCGCGGGAAGGGAAGTCATGAGCGCTTTATTTATATATCTAAAAAGATGAGGCGACAGATGAAGCGATATGAAAGGGCGCGGAGATTGCGCTTTGAACATATTCCGAATGAATTTATCGACGATAATTATTTTCTTAATCAAGAGGCGGAAGGCATGTCTCGTTCCAATGTTAATAAAATACTCAATCGAGCAGGCAAGAAAGTTAGTATAAGAAAAGAAATACGTTGTAGTCCGCATGATTGCCGTCATTACTTTGCGCAGAAGCATATACGACAAGGCATTGACGTCTATACCTTATCGCGCTTGCTAGGTCATAGCAATATCGACATTACGGCGCAATACCTAAGAGGGTTAGACATAAACGATATTATCTCGATAGGACGCAAAACAAGTCCATTAAACGACATACCTATTAAATTAATATAAAAATACACAAAAAAGGCGCATCATACAAACGTATAAAGAACGTCTATACAATGCTACCCGACTAAGTTATATTGTATTGAAAAAAAGACGAAATGTAAAGGCTTATTTATTCACGTCTTTTAAACGAACATACGTTTGTGTGTAGCGCCTTCTAATATTGGGGAGGCTTATCGAAAATGAATTATTTACACGATTATTCTACGTTTGAATCAGTCGAAGAATTAAACGAATCTATTAACGATCATATCCAGCGCAATCAATACGAGCTAAACGAAACAGACCGCAATATTTTTCTTATGATCGGGCGTTATTCAGTTAAATATAAAGGCGCAGCGCATTTAAAGGCGGACACTATCGCTGAGGCTATCGACAGAACTACACGCACGGTACAGCGTTCTATTCGCAAGCTGGAACGTTTGGACATGATTGAGCGCAAGGAATTTATTCGAGAGAAATCGGGCGGGCATGGCGCTAATATTTACATTGTTTTATCTTCGAATGTCAGCGCGGAAATGTCAGAGCGAGAGCAAGTCGAAGAACCAACGCAGGCAAGCGATGAAGGGGCGGAAGATCGTTTCGAAACTATTTACTCTTTAAGCAATAATTCAAGTAATACATATGATACCCATACGGATAGAATCGAGAATGAACGTCTTATTAACGAATCAATTCGAAATAACACGCCAGCCGAAATCGTCGATATGCTAACGCCTTTCTTCTACGGCAGCGAGCTATATAAGTACGTGGGCATCGTGTTTAAGGCGAAGTATCGACCGCATGCAAATATACGCATAGAGTCGCATTTAAAGGCGTTTAAAGCATGTATATTCGACGTCATAAGACGATATAAAGACGGTCATATACGAAACTTAGAGGCTTATTTATATGCGAGCATAAGGCGGTTATCAAGGCGTTTATTTCTCGATAATGTTGCACGGACATAACACCGGACTAGCATGCGAAAATAGGGCGATGTCCGATGCGATCGGAAGTCGAGAGAAAGACGTTTACTAAAACGAAGTAAGTCAAGCATTTTTACTTGACAGTATATAGAAGGAACGGGATTTATGGCTAATTAGTTCGCTTTAGTACACGTTAGTAAAATCGCGAATTTACCTTCCGAAAATTGCCGACAATATCGGACAATTAGGCGCTAGTATATGCGAGTATTTGCGTTATATTACGTTAACATTTCGCAACAAATACGAGCCGAGAGGCGTTTGCTTGACCTTACCCAAACGCTTTGCATACGTTGAATATGCGCCTTAATGAGCCTTTGCGATCCTAGCGAAGCCCTTCCGAAAACTTAGGGGGTTGTTATAGCGATAAAGACGTTTACTAAAACGGCAAATATCAAGCGTTTATACTTGACGGTATATAGAAGGAATAGGATTCATTACGATTTAGGGCGTTTTAGTACACTTTAGTATTTGCGGAGATTTAGGTGCAAGTATTTAGATTTATCAAACGTGGGGCTTTGGCAGACGTCTCCCTAAACGCTTTGAGGTTGTCAAATATACGCCTTTATCGATTCTTTAGAACCTCCGAAATATCGGCCCTTGCTTTTCGAATATAATACGGATTCCCAGCGCTGCTTTGCCGTAATTCCCACTTTTAAAACTTGCGCATAATTAGTATTATGTGCTATATTCGAAATAGAAACGCAGGCAATGACGGCATATTCGACGGATTAGCAGTAAGAAAAACCTGCGCATAATTATTATCGGAGGGATTGGGCGATGAATAGGGCGGACGTAATCGAGTTTAGAACGGCAGATGATGCGGACATTAATCGCTTCATAGAGGAAGGCTTGCGAGGCAGGGCGGATAATACGATTAAAGCCTATCGGCAGTCGCTAGAACGCTTCAAACGCTACCTAAACGGCGCAGGAACGGACTTGCGGGGATATGCTAGATCAGACGTGCAAGCATACGTCAAACGGCTTGAAACGGTCGAGAAGCGCAAGCCTAGCGGCGTCAATCGAGAGTATGCAGCGATAAGGGCGTTTAGCAAGTGGGCGGGCAAATCGGAAGCCATCGAGGATATACGGATCATTCGGATAGCACGTAATCACAGTAAAGCTCCGAAATGGTTATCGAGAAATAAGCGCAATGAGATAATAAGGCTTACGGATAGGAAGGCGAACAAGCGGGATCATGCTATCGTTATGACGTTGCTGGGCGCTGGCTTGCGCGTAGGCGAGTTGGTAGCTTTGGATAGGTCAGATGTGACGATAGGGGAGCGCAAAGGCGAGGTACACGTTAGGGACGGCAAGGGCGGTATAGAGCGAACAATATCGATAGGAGCGGAGACAAGGCGAGCAATTCGCATCTACTTAGAGCAGCGAGGGAATGACCGGAAAGAAGCTCTATTTACTTCGCAACTCGGCAAGCGAATCAGTCGGAGAAGCGTTCAAACGATGTTAAAACATTACGAAGTTACTCCGCATCAGCTTCGACATACTTACGTTAAGCAGCTCGTAGACAACGGACATGGAACGGCTTTAATTATGAGCTTGTCAGGTCATACTTCCGCGGACATGATCGCTTGGTATTCATCGCCAAGTGAAGAAGAGAAAGCAAAAGCAATTGAGAATTTATACGATTAAATAGAAGGATGTAGTTATGACGACAAGATATGAATAGAGTGCGAGGGAGCTATCGGAGCAGGCGAGCGATTAATTTCGTTCGTCTCTTTTTATATTTCGTAGATACCCCCGCGGGTAGGCTCGATATTGTTTCCGTTCCAAGGGGGTCAAGGATTCGCGCAATATTTTTTCACTTGGGGGGTTGAAAAGAGGGGCGGGCCTATCTATGAAATAACTTCCGTTTCATCGACGTTTTACAATTCCGCAACGGGAAAACGCTTTGACGGGCGTAATAGAGCCGAAAAGTAAGGCGGACTTGTTGACGCAGGTTTGTTTTTTGCATTTAATTGTCCCACTTTTTAAGGTTCTCAGGACGATACTGTAGTAGGGGGATTAATTCTATCGCAAGACATTAACGTTATCACGGCGGAAATCAACGCATATCAGCGCGTAGCAGGCGAAGCTATATTCGAGATAGGCAGGCGGTTGAAGCACGTAAAGGAGAACGACTTAGCGCATGGGGAATGGATGGCATGGCTCGAAACGATTAATATGACGCAGGACTCGGCACGGAGATTCGTGCGAGTGTATGAGGAATTCGGGGAATCAAAACACGTGACGTCACGTAATTTAGGGATTAACGCATTATACGAGCTTGTACAGATTCCGCCCGCCGAACGCGAATCCGAACACGTTACCGCTAGAGGCGAAACGAAAAAGCCCGAAGATATGACCGTTAAGGAATTGCGAGAGTTGAAGCGCAGACTAAAAGCGGAGCAGGCGGAAAGGGAGCGGATAGAGATTGAAAACGAGGAGCTTGCAGAGAAAGCAGACAAGCCTGTTGAAGTTAGGTACGAAACTAAGACGGAATACGTCGAGATAGATAATACGCCTCATGATTACGACGAGGTTAAGCGGAGACTCGAAGCGTATGCGGAAAAGTTCGGAGGATTTGACCGTTAAGGAATTGCGGGAGTTGAAACGTGCGAAATAACGTTATAGCTTCGGATAAGTATGTAGGGCGAATATTTGCGACTAACTTTTAAAAAGCGAGGGATTTAGTTCGGATATACCCTCAAATGTGACGAATTTGTGACAATTAGCTTTTTTGGTTGTTTTTTAGGCGTTTAGTTCACTTATCTTAATACGCAGGGGAGGGGAATTAATTTCGTAATTAATTCCGCTTTTTAGGCGTTTGGTTCAATTATCTTAATATGAGGAGAGGTTTATATACTTAGTAACAAACGGGCGATTACGTACCTATAAGGGTGTACCCCGAACAGACTTAACAATGGTTGGGGGGGGTACTTAACTTTTAGCCGATTACGTACCTTATGGATGAGAGGAAAAGGCGATTTCATGATTTAACCGAACTTTTAAGTGGTTAGTCACTATAAGAGGTGGAAGTACCATTCCAAAAATTTAGATGTGATGGGTGCTATTAACACGCCCAGTTATTTATAAGAATGAGAAACGCGGCAGGCTTGAGAGCTTGCTTATATATTTTATTACGATGTGAGAAAACGGATAGAAAAGAAAGGAGGTCAATCAATGTCGAATAAATTACGGAGTGTTTTGAGCTTTCGAGTAGCGAGGGAACTAATCGCCCGAGGCTTTCACGTCGTGGACTTCGCTACTTCACGCAAGTACAGCGGAAAGGTTGTCGTTAAGTTCGAAGCCAGCCGAGAGTTTGACGAGGCATTCAGCGATATTATGCGAAGAATAAAGGGCGAAGATAATTCCGCCAGCACATCAAATGTGCACGGCGCACCACGCTAACCGCTTCATATCAACGTTTGTAAGTCGTTCCCTTATAGGGAGTAGTCGAAAATGTGCACCGATATAAAACGGCTGTATATTAATTTTCGGCAGAACTTAAATATTCGATATAGGGTTAATAAACGATACGTCCGATGAGGGCGATAGCCCGAATCGGTATCTCTTGAACTTAAAGAACTTAAAACATATCGAGATTATGCAAAAACCGCATAACTCGAACGCTTCATTAATAACAAACACACCTTGTATAAAACACTGTCGATAATAACTATTATATGCGTGCACATTTAGCTATACCTCCTATAAGGGCGTTAATCAAATAGCGTAGTAAACGGTAGAATAGTCGAGTAAACGGTCGATAAACGGAGATGAAAAATAAGGCGTGCACATTTGATGCGCACGTACTACTAAAATACAACGAAAAGGGAGACGATTAAATGGAAAATGTACGAGTTATCGACGCAGTAATGGGCGCAGGAAAGACAACGAAGATGATCGAGGAAATAGAGAACGCGGAAGAAGGGCGCAAGTTTATTTATATAACGCCGTTCCTTGACGAAATCGACCGTATTCAAAATTCGGTCAAGTCACGCAAGTTTGAAGCGCCAAGCAATAACGTAGAAGGCGGACGCAAGCTAACGAGCTTAAAACGTCTTATCGAGGACGGAAAGAATATTGTGGCTACTCATTCACTTTTCGAGATGGCAGACGATGAGCTTATCGAATTATTAGAGGCGTCAGATTATACGCTAATACTTGACGAGGTAATGGACGTTATCGATAAGGCGACTGTTTCATCGTCGGATATGCGAGTATTGCTCGATAAAGAATTTATTAAACTCGAAAATAATGCGGTCAAATGGACGGCGACGCAGGCGGAATACGAAAGCGGTCGGTTCGATGACATTCGATTATTGGCAGAGGCGGGCAATCTTTACTATCACCGTAATAAATTTCTAATATGGGCGTTCCCGCCACGAGTGTTCGCTGCTTTTAATAAAGTAATCGTCTTAACGTATTTATTCGATGCGCAAGTACAGCGGTACTATTTCGACATGTACGATATACCATATCAAAAACATAGCTTGATAGATAACGAGATTGTAGATTATGACAACAAAGCAGACGATAGAGCCGAGCTATTTAAGTTAATCAATTTATACGAGGGAGATCATAACAAGCACGGCGAGAATAGCGAATTCTCATTCAGTAAAGGTTGGATGAATCGACGAACTGAAAGTGAAATCAAAGCAATACAACGTAGTATGTATTCGTTTATTCGACGTATTGCAAAAGCTAAGTCAGACGAGGTTTTATGGACGACATTAAAGGACTTTGAGCACGATTTAAAAGGACGCGGGTACAGTAAAGGTTTCATTCCAGTTAATACGAGAGCTACCAACGATTATGCGGATAGGCACGCGCTAATGTACGTATTCAGTCGCTTTATGAATCCTTATGAAAAATCATTCTTTCAAGATAACGGAGTAAGGGTAAACGAGGAATTACTCGCTTTATCGGACATGCTTCAGTGGGTGTGGAGGTCGCGCATCAGAAACGGCGATCCTATTAATTTATATTTACCTTCATTGCGTATGCGTAGATTATTGAAGCAGTGGGCTAACTACGAGATATAAAAAGCGTTCATTTCACTATATAAGGGGACAACAACTAAAATTCAACTAAAAAGGGGATATGAGAATTGACGACAAACATTATTCAAGGCGCATTATATGACTTGTGGTATAAGCATTACACGAAAGCAAACGACGAGGATCGAGCAGAATTAGCGCAGGAATTTATCGACCAATATACAGAGGGCTACGATATAACTACATATTCAGTTAGACACCCGGCATATTATCATCGAGAATCAGACGTTAAGTTTAAGAAATATCCAGTCGCAGAGATACTCGGAGATTTTATAATTCGAGCAGAGGACGACGAAACGAAATTAACCGTTAGTCCGCAGACACAGGCGAATCGAGATAACAGTATAAACGAACATGAGACGCCCACTGATTTTACTGATAGATACGACGATGAGGACGAGGCCGAGGATAAGCCTCGGGGGTTATACACGGAATTTAACGTGTATCAAGCGAGAGGGGATTTATACCTGGATTTTATCGAGGAAGTTGAGCCAGCGCTGACAGTCGACGGGTTTATGGATATGATCGAGAAGGTTAAAGCAAATGCGGAGGAATATGCATCAACTTATTCGGAAAAGTATCACAAGGACTATAAAGCGACATTGAAACGCATTAAACGCTTAGATATTGAACATATAGCGATATGCGAGGAGTGCGGTGAGGTTTATTATAAGCACGATATGAGGCGGAAATATTGCGATTTAAGACCAAGCTGCAAAGTTAATGCAAAAAGAAGACGAGAGAGTGAAAGATATTCTGACAAAAGGTCAAAAAAGGTCAAAGATAGGGCAGACACGTTACATTATATTATAGAGGGGAAAAGTTCAGAGCCTATTTTTTAGGCTTAATAGTGAGATATTAATAAATCAAAGGAGGTTTAACAATGAAAAACGATTTAATTAGAGACATTCGAATGTATAAAGGTTTAACTCAAGAACGCTTCGCAGAATGGTTAGGCGTACATTACTCCACTATTGCAAACGTCGAAGCAAATTACAGACCAGTTTCGGAGGGATTAGCTTCAAAAATTGCTTTGAAATTCGATGTAACAGACGCGGACTTTATGGAATATCGAGAACGTCGTAATCACACTAATAATTATTTTTTTAATGTTTCAATTTAATTAATTCAATAATTACCCAATTTAATTATATGTCAACCTGCTTTTAAAGTCAAGCAGGAAATTTTACAAACAGAAAGGGGAACGGAATGGATGATAAAAGAGCGCAAGCATTAACAAGCTACTTGCAAGCACTTGCTATATTACAGCAGACTAATAAAACTTATGTACATCGAGAGATTGATAAGGTCATAAAGGAAATTGAAACCGAGTTAAAATTAAAAAAATGAATGGAATGGGGATGGAATGGAGTGGAGATTATCACTTTAATTGTTTTACCGTTTTTAGCCGTAGCAGGAATATTAACGATTGACACTAAGCAGACACTTATTAAGTTACGTGATACCGAAGAAATCGCCGGAAGTGGCAGTAATGAGTAAAATTATCGACAAACAAACGCAAGCATGCAGAATATGTAACGAGAAAAAGACATTGGATTTATTCGAGATTGATAAGAGGTATAAAAGCGGATATACGACACGGTGTAAGGCTTGTAAGTTTGAATCTAACACCAAACCAGCAAAAGCGTTTAGAAGATTGTTCGAACGACAAGACAAGTACCCGATTCCGGTTGAAACATATAAAGAATCGTTTGAAAAGCTATACGAATTAAATGCAGATAGGTGTACGTATTGTTTTCAGTTTTACGATTCGACACCTGAATTTGACCATATTACGCCTTTGAGCTTGGGAGGAAGGCACGTAACGAGTAATTTCGCAATTATTTGCAAGACATGTAATTCACGGAAAGGTAATAAGCCCTTGCTAGTTTTTTATGAAGAAAATCCAAGTTTCCACTGGGCGAATCTAAATTACGTAATAAAGGTTAAAGCGCACTTGTCAAAAAGGACGTATGAAGAAGTTGAGCAGGAATTGCAACAGCAGTATGACGATTATATGCAAGAACATAAAACGGAGGACGGATAAGTTGATGGTTAATTATAGTAATCTATCGAAAAAGAGGATGCGGACTAATGCAGCGAGATATACAAAAACACGTTAAGAATAATTGCGCAACTTATGCTGGCAATGGACGATGTTTACTCGACAAACCATGCCCGTTTTTTGATGCGGAGAACGAAGGCGCCCGTTGTTCATACTTCGAAAATAACGTAATACCTTCGGATGATAATTTGACCGCGAAGTATTGGGCGAGGTTTGGCGCTGCTTATTGGAATGATGGCGACACGTATAAGCCTTGTAATAAATGCGGAAACAACTTCGATTATGGCAAAAGTCCAAAGCGTCAATATTGCGATAGATGCCGCAATGAACAGGCAAGAGAAAACCGTAACAAGCGTATGCGCAAATACAGACGTAATAAGCAAGCTGAATAGTGACGTTTCTTCGCTTAAATATAGACCTATTCGTTAAATATAAGCGATTACAGCGGTTTGCCTTGCAGGGCTATGCAATTGTATTAAAAGCGTAAATGTGACGGTTCTTATGTGGATTAGATGGAGAGGTGAAACTTTGAAAAAAGCGTTAATAATAATCGCAATAGCATTGTTGTCAACGATAGCACTCGCAGCAGTAATTTTTCTGTTAATGCTTATCGTTGTTTTTATTTCCGCCGGAATATCGGTAATTTAACACAAGGAGGTTATCGAAATCCGAAAAAGCAAGCGCGAAAATGTAGCATTAAAGCAAAAAGCGATATATGACAAAATGCAAAAAGTGGAAATCGAGCAAGGTGTTCAGCTGATAAAAGGCTACACAAATAACCAAGGCATAAAAAACGCAGATACGTACCTTTACAAGCTTGACGATATGAGCGACGAAGCTATCGCACGTTATTGCTTGACTAGCGTATACGAGCGCTACAAAGCGAGTAAAGCCGATGATTAGACGATTTAGAGCCGATTATATTCGCGGAGACAGCGAGACGGGCATCGGCATTGTCGAAATGGGCGCGCATTGGGATAACGAAACGATCGCAATACATTCGATTTACGTCGATAAACGCCTCAGCAATCGCGACGCTTCGATAGTAATATTCCAGCGTATATATAACGAATTAGCTGAGGACGAAGGCGCAGTTTTGCAGATGAATAAATACAGCTATCGAAAAGGATATGACAAGCCTTATCGCAACAGATTAGCGGTTCATCATATCGAAACAATTCGCGGTCGTGTGCTTCAAGCGAATTTATTAGCAAAGGACGCTATCGAGCGTAAGAGCGATATTGTCGAGGTATTCGACGAGTCTTTTAAGTTTAGCGTTGTTCAGCAAGAAAAAGAAGAAAGGAAGATTAACGATTAATAGAAAAAGAAAGCGAAATAATAGGCGAAATAAAACACGCAAGCCAGTTAAAAAACAATACAATAAAAACGGAATTTTAATACAAACGGATAGATTACCGCGCTATAAACGACGAGATGAAAAAGAAGATTAAAAAAAGCAGATTTATTACGACAGTAAAAAAAGTGTACTTTATATCGACGATGGTTCGAAATGCACCACTTTAACGCTTCCAAAAGATTTAAGCAAAAGCGATATGCTTGCACTTATGCAGAGCGATACGCTTTATCAAATACTATTCCAGCTTAAAAAGTGAGGGGGTCAAGCAAATGAAAAAAGGAGAAATCTATATCGACCGAGAAGATCCGACGGGAAAAGTTAGCGCAAATATCGACATGAAAAAGAAATCACGACAAGAAACAGTTATTAAAATCGTTATTGTATGCGCCGAAACGGAGAAAACACTATTTAAAGCGGAATATTCTACGGATAAAACAGCGGGGATATCAGCGTATACAATAGCTACGAATATTATTAACGAATATTGTAACGCGCATGACTTAATACCGGATATTTCATCGACCGGCGGTAAGTTGCCGATTGTTCGAACAGTTAAGCGCGGGAGACGTTGGTAAGAGATTAATACGAAACTATAAAATTTAAAGGGGAAATGTAAAAATGAACGAGATCAGATTGGATAATATAGAATTAGAAATTAATAATGCGGTAGAACAGTTTAATAAAGACGTAAAAGCAATCAAAAAAAGCGACAATCCGAAATACAAAGACAGAGACGTCCGCGACTACGAATTGAAAGCACTACGCAAGAACCTCGACAAAGAAGTTGGCGCACTAAAAAAGGAATATGAACAAGTTTCGGATAACTTAATCGCAGACGCTTCGCAAAAAGCAGCGCGTTCTTCGTTTGCCTCGCCGGCCAATACAGCGGCTATTGATACGATTCTCGACGATTTTACAGCAGATATATCGCTAGCTTATAGCGATGCAGACAAGCAACAAGCGCGGGAAAAACTAACGAACGCTATCGTAAATATGACGGCGAACGAAATGGCGCACGTCAGACGTAAATTGCCGTCGATAGTAGCGCAAGTGAGTGATGAAGCTACGCTTAAAGAATTGCGTCATATTAATAGCGTGCTTGCAGAAGAACTAAAGACGCCCGAACAATTGGAGCTGGAACGATTAAAAGACAAAACGAGCGCGGGCGGAGCAATCAGCTATAACCATTTGCGACTAACGCATCAGCTTTATGCAGATCATCAAGTAAGCGCGCGATCAAACTTGGCGGGGCTATAATGACAATCGAGCAGGTTAAAGCAGAATTAATAGCGCTGGGAATTTACAATGACGCGCCCAACAGATTAGCGCCTCTAGTCGAGAGCGTATTAAACAAGCGCGGAATCTCGGACGAAGTAGAGGCGAAGAAGGTCGTTAAAGAGGTTGCCGCGGGAATTGCGCGTGTAGCGATTAGACGAAGATAATATTAAGGCGGGGGAGCGCGCGGCTTCCTCGCTTTTTTTATGCTTATTAATATTGACGACTTATATACGATAGGGTATACTCATAATCAACGTCAGATATTCCGTTTAAGCTAACGGAAACCATCAACAATATAAAGTGAAAGAGTATCGTATTTTATATCGCAAGCGTTGCCGTCAACCGTGTCGTGTATGACATTACGAGCAAGCCGCCTGCTACGATTGAGTGGGAGTAGTTGTAGGAGAGCTGA
Source organism: Virgibacillus sp. W0430 (assembly GCF_051846935.1). NCBI lineage: Bacteria > Bacillati > Bacillota > Bacilli > Caryophanales > Bacillaceae > Virgibacillus > Virgibacillus sp. W0430. The sequence goes on along the minus strand of NZ_JBPYCS010000006.1, from coordinate 54,736 downwards.
AAGCCCTTTGTTTATAAGGCTTTCGGCTCTTTACTCTATTTTCATTGCATTGTTATTGCATTATTTGTTTTTATACCTTTACGAAGGTAACGAGCAGTGAATTGATTCTTAGGTGAAGTATCTTCATTTTCTGTTGCTGTTTGGTAAGACATAATACCTTCTAATTTATGGGCTACTTCAAAGTTACTGTTAGGATACAAATGTCCGTAAGTGCCTAGTGTCGTTTCAATATCTTCATGCCCAAGGCGGTCTTTAATGATTAATGGGTTTTCTCCCATACTAATAAGCAAAGAAGCGTGAGAGTGTCTTAAAGCATGTAATCTAATGCGATGAACCCCAGCTTTTTTTGAAAAACGTGTAATGGCATTCGCCAACGTATGTTTTTGTGTAGGAATACCATTATAGCTCATCACATAATTGGTTTGAATTACAGATTGCTGCACGTTCTGCCATTCACGGAGTAAAGTTAAAGTATCCCCGTCTAATGCAATTTGGCGCACACTAGCCTTTGTTTTTGGTTCCACAAAAGAGTAATTATCTAAATTCTTATAGTAAAGTGTTTTATCAATAGATAACACGCCAGAATCAAAGTCAATATCTTCCCATTGAATTGCAGTGGCTTCTCCAATCCGCATACCTGTCATAAATAAAAACCATAACGAGATAAATAAAAAGTGTTGATAGTAGTCTTTCTTATAAAAAAGGGAGATGACCTTTTCAAATTCTTCTTTGGTCCAAAAATCTATTTTTGTCTTTGTCTTTTTCACATTTCCAACAATTTTAGATGGATTACTTTCAGCTAAGCCTAAAACAACCGCTCGACCCATCGCCATGGAAAATAAACCTTGAACATTTCTAATATAAGAAGAACGATACTTCTTTTTAGATAATGCTAATTGCCATTTTTGAACATGAATCGGGGTAATTTCGGTAGTGATTAAACTATTAAAAAAAGTGAAATGTTTTCTTACGGTCGGTAATCGATTTTCGTACGTTCTTTTTTTTACTTGTGTTTTATACCAAGGTAAGAAAATATCTTCAATAAACTGTTGGAACAGAATGTCATCTTGCTTTTCTTCTAATTCATCTGATTTTGTAAGTAGTAATCTTGAATATTCTTCCCTTGCTTCTTTTTTAGTTTTAAAACCACTACGGTACTTCTGAATTTGCTTACCAGTGATCGGGTGATAGCCTAAATTAGCACGAAAATAATATGTTCCGTTCTTTGCCTTTTTGACGATATCTTTAGTCATGATTTCACTCCTTACGCAATTAGTGCAAGAAGTACAAATCACACATCTAAAGTTATCCCTAATACTTCCTCTACAGCTTCTTTAGGAACACGATCCAACTTTTTAGATTGATAATACGTGTGCCCTTTTGAAATCATTAGTTTTTTACATTCTCTAATGATATCAGCTGAAAAAGAGGGACCATAACCTAGTGCTATCAAGTCTTTTTTTGTGACTGTGACCATACGAACTCCTTTCCATAGACTAGGATATACTATTTGATATCTGTCTATTATTATATCGCGTCTATAAAACTATTTCTAATACGTTGCGTGAATTTGGCTCTTGCACTAAAATATAAAGGTCTTATTGTCATAACTTGATGGTTACTGTAATTTATCTTGCTAACTAAAAATCAAAAATCAGACGGCTGTTGGTGCAGCTCCACGGGAATTCCACCCCTGCAAGTATTTCTTCCAGCCCTACTCATAGCTTGCGACGCTTTGAACGCTCGAACCATGACGGTAGGGGAGTATAATTATCCTAACTGATGGGTTATTGCCGCAATCCACCACAATTGCATTAGATTCATAGATAATCGCTCGCTTCTTACGAAAGTCATGGCGTATGAATCAAGTGGCTCATCATCAGTAGAACGTATCTGATTTTTTTCGTTTTATACTGCACGGTGTTATCTTCCATGCTTTCTTTGTCAAAGAACAAATATATGATTATTGAAAGGGAAAACTAACCATTATCTAGTTAAATCTTGAAAGCTAAAACAGATTGCATAAGCTTTGAACGTAAACGATCACGTGTATCTTCATCAATGCCCCAATAAGTGTTTCCGTGTTCATCACGAAGCTTACGCATGGACAGGCTTGTCATATAGCCTCCATAATGTAGAACAACTACTTTCATTGCTTCTGGCTCACCCTTATTTGCAGCTAGAATAATTGGATATGGCAATAAGCCACGCTCGTTGTTTTCGGTATTAGAATTAATCATCCCAGTCATCTGCATGTTCTTCCAAAAATCGTTTTAACCGTTCAAAAGAGCTTGTCCGCCTATACTGAACTGTACTACGTGGAATATCGAGCAATTGACCAATTTCCACATCAGACTTGTTGAAAAAGTAGTATAGTAGGACGGTCTTACGCTTTTCTTTTGGCAAAGTACGCATTGCTTCAGCAAGTAATTTCGGAGTGATTTTCTTTCCAGCGACTTGGAAATCTCGCCCTTCATCTCCTTCATATTGCTTATCCAAGGTAAAGAGTTGATTTTCTTCTTGTGGGGTGAGATCAGAAAATGTCATCTCTTTTGTAAGTCGCTGCTGCCTTTCGTTATAAATATTAATTGCTTCATTCTCCAAAACTCGTTTACAAAAGGCATTAAATGCACAGCGAACTTGCCAATCGGTACGATCTGGTTCTATCATGCATTTCCTCTCCCTTCGCAACTGCAAAGGTGGGTGATGATTTCCCCTTTCATAACCTTCAACAATTTTTTTTATAAAATGCCAAAGTATTTTTAAAAAATATAAAAAAGTTCAACTGAATATAAGCCAGTTGAACTTAAACATACATATCGATTATTATTTTTGGGCTTATGGCTTGATTAGTTGCAAATGGGGTTCCATGACGATACCTTTTGTGGTGCCAAGTATGATAACTGCAAGGATAAATCTAACTGTTTTCTTCTTTATGAATCAGTGTTAAAAGGAGAAACAAAATAAAACTAAATAACAAAACTGTTCCTCCAACAATATAAAAAATAAGTGTGACTGTTTTAGGGAGATTAAATATATTCAAATAGTGAAGCCACATTCCAACTGACAACCCAATAGAACCAATAATTGCTGACCATACATGAAATCTCGCTAACATACTATCTTTTGAATAAAACACTTTATAATATACTGCCCAAGCGAATAAACTTAACCAACCTACAACTAAAACATGTGCATGAATTGGTCGAAAAGCAAAAGATCCTGCACCTGCCATATGTGCACCTAAAAATGAACCAATAACTGCAAATAATGCAGAAAATCTGAGTAGCGTCCTACTATAATTATTCATGAAATCCTCCTAAATAACTTTTTATGTAAATAAAATCATTTATGTAATTATTTTGTATCTATTCTTTAAGCATAAGAATGGATTCCTGCTAATACGAGATTAACGACTATGATGTTGAACATAATAATAGCGAATCCAATTACAGCAAGCCATGCTGACTTTTCTCCATGCCATCCACGTGATAGACGCAAATGTAAAAAAGCTGCATAAAAAAACCACGTAATGAGTGCCCAAACTTCCTTCGGATCCCATGCCCAAAATCTATCCCAAGCAATTTGTGCCCAAATCGCTGCAAAAATCAAGCCACCTAGTGTAAATAGGGGAAAACCAATTGCAACTGAACGGTACATAATCTCGTCTATTAAATTTGGGCTAATATTTTTAAGTAATGGTTGAATTCCCGCCCCAATTCTTTTTCTGAATAATAAACGGATAAGACCATAAAAAATTGTTCCTGTTAAAAATGACCATATAAGTGAATTAAATTTCTTTGGTGCGTCTTTTCCTTGAAACCATTCTGGCGTATTAAAAATTGGAGTCATTTTATCAGCGGTAATTAATTCTCCACCTTTAGGTCCGGCGATGGCTGGTAATTGATAATCCATAAGCACAGTATTACTATCCTTTTGTATTTCAAATTCTGCATTATACTGCATTAAGTTAAATGTTGTAGTTGATACTACAAATCCTAAGGCCACTATTAACAAATACAGTACTATTTCCAAAAATGTTGTTTTCTTTGTAGTTTTCGATTGATTAATCTCCTTTATTAGGTATATTAATCCCGCCACAAAACTGACTGCTAATACTCCTTGAGATAAAGAAACCGTCATCACATGAATAAATAACCAATGGCTTTGTAATGATGGAACTAATGGTGAAATGTCAGATGGAAACATACTGGCATATGCAATAATAAGCAGCGCAATAGGTAAAGCAAACAATCCTAATATACTTAATCTATAAATAAAGTAAATGATGATAAATGCTAACACGATACTCATGCCCAAAAATGTAACAAATTCAAACATATTGGTAACTGGTGCATGCCCACCTGCTATCCATCGTGTTACAAAATAAATTAGTTGAGCAATAAATCCAATAATTGTTAACGAAATCGCGATGGTACCAGCAATTCCCTTTTTGGATGTATCAGATGTCCTTTTATCTTTGATTGTTGCTCCGAAAAATAATGTTGCTACTAGATAAACGATAAACGCAGTATATAGTGCGGTACTACTTACACTAATTAAATCACTCATAAACAAATCCTCCTATGCTTTCTATTTAAGTTCTTTTTCTTCTTGATCGATGACCATCTGTATATTCGTACCTTTTATCGCTTCTTCAATATCTTTTTTCAGACCAAACCAATTTTTATTTGTATGTGCAGCGAGTAATATTCCGTCACCTTCTGGATTAACCCAAATCCTTCTATGTTGCCAATACATCCCTTGAATAACACCAATCATGAAGATTGCAGCACCGACAATAAATAAGGGTAATGTGTAATCTCTACGAATTGTAATACCACTTACATAATGATTCTCAAAGTTTGTTATTCCTAGTTTATATTTATTTTTACCTGTAGCATCGATGTTTTTACCGATTCCTATAAAACTAATTTCACTATCTTTCGACTCTAGTGGATAAATTGTAAACACGAAAGCTGGATTTCTTGGAAATTTCGAGATGGATCGTGGTTCTCCATCCTGCAATTCATAATCTGGATAATACTGTGAAACTTCTACTTTCATTCCACTATCTAATTCATAAAATTTTTCAGGAGATGTTAAATCAATCGTAACCTCCCCTAAGGATGATTGCTCGACGTCTGCCGTTTCATACACTTTAAACGTCATGTTTGAAAACTCATTTTCTTGAAATCCAGATTGATAGAGCGTATAACCACTAAGTCCACCAAATTTTAACGGCTGGTTCATCCGAATAGAACTCTCTGTTATTTTTTCCAATTCGGGGTCAGCGCCAACGATATTTGCCTCTTTATCTTTGTAAATGATGACATCGGTTTGATAGTTTTTATGTACTTGTTCACCTGTTTTTTCCATCGCGTCTTTAAATCGTTCATCATCTTTATCATACAATTCTAATAAAAATTGCTTGTTTTCTATGTAATATTCGCCATCTGTACCTGGAATTACTTTCTGTTCTCCTTCCCTTACCCATACATAATCATCTAAAAAAAATAAAGGGGTTGTGCGCAGTATTGCAGCGATTAAAATTATAATAAGTCCAATATGGTTGACATATGGACCCCATCGTGAAAAACGGTTTTTTTCAGCCAATACACTTCCATCTGTTTCGACAATATTATAACGATTCTTTTTAAGTTTATCGATAACACTTTTCTTATCTTGGTCTGACACAACTGCAGTTTGACTAAAGAGGCGTTGTCTGCTTAAAAATGTATTATGACGTTTTGGTTGCTGTATTTTTAATGCTCGATATAACGGTACAAATCGATCGAGACTACAAATGACTAGGGAAATTCCAATTAACGCGATTAATATCATGTACCACCATGAGCTGTAAAGTTCATGAAACCCTAACTGATAATAAATTTTTCCTGGTAGACCATACCAAGCTTCATAAAAAACAGCTGGATCCCTATTTTCCGCCTCTGCTGGGATAAACATTTCTTGCGGAAAAATTGTGCCCAGCCCAGAAGCAATAAGTGCAATCACGATGAGTATCACACCGTTCTTAACGGAAGAGAAAAAGTTCCATATTTTATCAACAATGGTTCTATTATAAGTTTGTGATCTTCTAGCTATTCCGTCATAACGCATATTCAATAATTTGTTTTTGTCATTTCCATCTTTATGTTCGTTTTCCTCTACAGGCTTACCACATGATTCGCAAAGTATAGTCCCTTCAGGATTTACGTGTCCACATTCGCATTTTAGTTTGTCCATCTAAATCCCTCTCTAAATTTATTAGATTGTAGTTCCTTTTCTAAAACTATCATAATTATTTATTCATTTCTTTATAGCTCCTATTATTTTATTAATAAATAACTCAAAATCTCCAACCGACATATTTGTCGGACTTGCGCAAAAAACTTACCTTGATACTAAACCAACCCGACACTTGTGTCAACACCTATTAGCTAATTTTAATTGTCTAATTAATGACAATTGATTCTAATATAGTTTTACCAGTAACAAAGGCCCGCAGTCTTATGACAATTGATGTTTATATCATCATAAGAAATGGTTAATAGGCTAGTTTACTGGCTAATTTTAATATTAGTTTCATACGAGTATCACTTTGAGTAATTATTTTGAATAATTGTCATTAATTTGCCATGATCTTTGACATAATAACGTTGACACTTGTGTCGAGTTCATTTAAACTTACTCGTGTGTCCATTATTTTTTTAATCTATTCCGACACAATTGTCGACAAAGGAGATGAAACTAGTGTTTACATTAATTAATAAAGTAACTAAAGCTGCGAGTAGTAAGAAAGGGGCGAAATGGACTGTTGTAATTTGGATTATTTTAGCTATTGCAGTGAGTGGCCTTTCATCAGGAGCAAGTGAGTATGCGACAAGTATTAATGATACTGGGCTTCCTAATGATGCGCAGTCGCTTATAGCTGAAGAAAAATTACAAAGTCACTTCAAAGGTGATGCAGGTGTTCCAGCGATTTTAGTTTTTCATAATGAAGACGGATTAACAGATCAAGATTTTGAACAGATTGATACCATTAATGAGAACTTAGAGAATGCATCCTTAAAGGATGTAAAAGAAGTCATTCCTGTCTATACATTTACCGAGGAAATTAAATCGACTTTTATATCAGAAAATGATACAACGTTCATTTTACCTGTTAATTTAAAGGACGGACTTGAACGAAGTGTCATTAATACAACGATTAAAGAGATTAATAGTATTGCCGATAAAGAAATACATAATAATGAAAACCTTATATTAAAAGTGACTGGACCAGCTGGGATTGTTTCCGATATGATTGCGATTTTTGCTAGTGCAGATCTTGTTTTATTACTTGGAACAATTGGCTTAATTTTTATCATTTTAATTGTTATTTACCGTTCACCAATTATTGCTCTCGTTCCTTTAATAGGTGCGGGTATTATTTATCAGGTTGTTGATCGAATAATTGGATTCTTTGGTAAAAATGGTTTGGCAATTGAGAGTCAATCCACATCCATTATGTCCATTCTACTCTTAGCGGTTATTACAGATTATGCATTATTTATTGTATTTAGATTTAGAGAAGAATTACGGAAACATCAAGATAAGTATAAAGCAATGGCATTAGCAGTTAAAAGAGTAAGTGAGCCTATTTTCTTTAGTGGAACAACTATTATTGCTGCAATGATTGTACTTTTTGCGGCAACATTTGAGCCGTATCGTAATTTTGCACCTGTGTTCACAATTGCTTTGTTTTTTATCCTACTAGGGGGATTAACATTACTCCCTGCATTGTTTGTAATTTTCGGTCGTAAGTCATTTTGGCCGTATATTCCTAAAGTTGGTTCTTTTGAAAACATGAAGCCAAATTTCTGGAATAGACTAGCATCTATCGTCACGAAACGTCCCATAGCAAGTGGTTCTATTATTGCCATTCTATTAATTGCCATATCATTTAATGTCTTAACAAATGAGTATTCTTTTAATCTTATCAAATCATTTCCAGAAGACATGGAATCAAGGGAAGGATACGAATTACTTGAAGAGAATTTTTCTCCAGGCGAATTAGCGATGACAACTGTTATCATTGAAGGTGCACATAAGCTACCTGTTGAGAGTCTAGAGAAACTTAGACAAGAAATCTTAGCAAATCAAGGAGTGGAAAACGTCACACCTGATTTATCTGATCCTGCAATTATAGAGTTTGGCAAATCATCTTGGTCAACAGAAGACGAAAAAGTAGCGAAATTAAATATTGTCTTTTCTGGCAACCCTTATGATTTAAATACGATGGACCATTTAAATATATTGCGCAACAATAATGAAAAACTATTGTCGAATTCAGAGCTCCATGAAGCGACTTTACATTTTGCTGGAGAGACAGCAAAACATGCTGATACTAGGGCTGTCAATGATCAAGATACAATTCTAATCGTTACTTTAATAACGATATTAATCACGATTTTACTTGGATTCCAATCTAGATCATTCATTGCTCCATTGTATATGATGGCGACAATTATTTTATCTTATTTTGCTGCGTTAGGATTTAGTATTTTTATTTTTGAAAATGTGTTTCAATATGATGCGATGAGTTATCGCATTCCAGTATATTCGTTTATCTTCCTAGTTGCGTTAGGTGTTGATTATAATATTATGCTTATTTCCCGTATAAAGGAAGAATCAAGAAAACATCCAATCAAAAAAGCAATTGAGTTAGGGTTAGCACGTACGGGAGGAGTCATTTCTTCCGCAGGTATTATTTTAGCAGCAACATTTGCAGTTTTAATGACACAACCAATTCTTGAATTATTTATGTTTGGATTTACAGTTGCTGTTGGGGTGTTAATCGATACATTTTTAGTGCGAACTATTTTAGTACCAGCAATAATGGTGAAATTAGATAAATGGGCGCTTTGGATTTGACTAACTCCTTCATCAAAATAACAGCATTTATATGGCGTTCCCTAAGAAAGATTGAAAGGGCCTATATCATAAATTGAAAATTAGAGTAAGGATCAAAGGAAAGGTCATAACGTACGAAGTCAAATGTAGAAACCTTGATTCCATGCGGTCGATTTAATACGAAGGAGTTAGTCAAATCCGAGTCTCTTTTTAAAATTTAATTCCAGAAATATAGCTTCATATTTTGCATAAATTAGCTTTCTCACCATACGTCCAAACTAATATGTAATTGACAAAACACATTGTACTCTAGATATGTAGGTTATATGTTATATTGTTAATATAAATATAATTTAGGTGATGAAATATGACACGGAAAAAGGTACAATCGATTGAACTCATGCAGGCAACCGAGAAACTATTGCTTGAACAAGGGTATGGAGGCTTTAATTTCACAGCATTATCAAAATTGCTCGGCATTGGCAGGAGTACATTATATGAGTATTATTCATCAAAAGATGATATGATTGTCGCCTACATGAATGAATTAATGGTGCACTATACAGATGAACTAGCAACAATTGTATCTGTCAAGAATGCGAAGTCTCAATTGTTTCAGCTGATTGAATTAATGATAAAATATGCACACATTCACAGCATACTAAAAATAATACCTTTATTGCAAAGTGATTCAGAAGTAGTTGTAGAGATGAAAAAAAAATTCATCACTGATCATATCCACATTATTAAGGAAATTCAAACTATTATTGATCACTGTAAACAGGAGAAAGTGGTTAGAGAAGAAATTCCAACAGATGTGTTGACTAACCTTCTATTTAATACAATTAATAAACCAACTTCCTTAAAAGTGGATAATAAAGCATGGGCGAAATGGATTTGGGAAATTATATATACTGGTATGAAAGTGTAATGTGAACAGAATGTATGGAATTGAATGGAGAATATACTAAATCATTATTCGGTAAACATAACCGATAATAATAAAGATGTGATTGGAATAATGACCATCCCAATCACATCTTTTCAATTTTAAGAAGATTTTAGTGATTCTTTCTTATTGTTTTTTGCGCGTCAAAATTAAAACTGATGGTAGAAACACGGCAGCAATTACGAATGTCGTCAGTAAAATTCCGAGCGCCATTGTAAATCCAAACAAGAAGAGTTCTTCTAAAGGTTGTGTCATTAAGACAGCAAAGGTTGCTGCTAGAATCAAACCTGCTGATGCTATGACTCCCCCAGTTTTAGCCACAGCTTTACCAACGGCTTCTCTCCATGGCATCTCCTTTGCTAATTCCCTTATCCGCGAAACGAGAATGATGTTGTAATCAATCCCTAAGGCAACCATGAATACAAAAGTATATACTGGCAATCGGTAACTAATCGCGTCATACCCCATGACTTTTTTAAATATGAACCAACCAAACCCTAGTGAAGCGGTATATGATAGAAGAATAGTGAACATCATTAATACTGGTAGTACAATAGATCGTGTCTGAACTCCAAGAATAATGATCAACAAGATGATGACTACGGAAAACAATACATTCATTTCTTGTACATCTACTTGTTCCGCTGTCTGTCCGGCATATTGTAGTTGGAATTCCTTCGTGGAAAATTCACTGTCCTTAAGAAATTTATCTGCTTCATCTCTTAATTATTCAACAGTATCAAGAGAAGTTTTATCATATGGATTATCATCCAGTATGACAGATAATTTTACTGCCCTTTCCTCTTCCGCCAAAAAGTTACGTGGGAAATCTTCTTCCCCTGTTACCATACCTCCTGTAATTTTCGAACTGACAAAAGAAATACCCTTTTGGTCCGCAATCTTATCATTCAGTTCATTCATTTACTCCTTTGTTATACGGAAGTCTTTTCAGGTATCTACTGTTAAGCTTGTAATATTGATATAACTACTTTCCTTGTTTGCTAGAATTATAACGATTATCCTGTTAAACATTATAATTCTACATTTTTTACTGTTTGATACTGAGCACTTCCTATACGTATGCGCATAACGTATATACAAAATAAATTAACCTCATGGTAATGTACGTTTAAAAGTAAAGTTAATATATGAGGAGCAATTTCAATGAAAAAAGTTAAGTTATAATTAATCAACTATTATCTGATCGAGATATTTCTCTTACTCAACTCTATATTAAAACAGGTATTCGAGTAGCTGCATTGAGCGAACTCGCAAATGGAAAAAGGCAGCGAATTCAGTTTGAACATTTAGAAAAAATTGTTCAGGCACTTGATGTTGAAGATATGAATGAAGTTTTTTTATTGTTAAAAAAAATGATAAAAGAAGATATAAAATAATTTACTTCAAGACTTGACAATTAATACATGAATTTTAATGGAGTAATAAATTTATTGAATTACTAAATGATTACTAATTACCACGACTTGATCAGGCAGTAAGTACAAGTCGTGGTTTTTTCAATAAGAAATTTTTATTCTACAACCGTCCAATTTGTATCTTTTTCTAGTGTGAGTATATATTGTGAAAACTGTGTTGCTTGTGTTGTTTCGTCAATATATTTAACAGTAACCCATACTTTTATTTGACTATCTTTTATTTGAAAAACTGGATGGACTAGCTCTGAAAACAGATAATCCTTACCAATTGATGGTAAGGCACTATTTTTCACATAATAGGCAAGTTCTTTATCCGTGGCAGTCGGATAAAACGTAAAGAATGTCTCCAAAAACTCGGTCACTTCTTGCACCGTATCGGAATCGACTGTTCCGTTACTTTCAGGTTGTTGTGGCTCATAATCTGATTTATTGGGTATGCTCCATAAGGTAGGGTTTTGTGTAATTACTAAGTTTCCTACATTATCTTGATGAAGCAAAATTCGATAGGTAGAACGATTCTTTTGGCTATCTTTATCTTCTGTAATTTTTTGATCTACTGAATATACAACCGCATAGGTATTATCACTTTCTGGTGATATTGACCAGATATCAATATTACTCACACTGGAACTGGTAGGAATATCATCTCTTACGGTATCGGTATTTAAAGATTGTAAATGCTCAGTCAAGTAGTCATTAATCTTTTCCGCTCGTTCTTCAATAGAATCTTTTTCATTTTGCCATGTGTAGTAGTCTTTGACAAAGTTTTTCGTAAAACTTTCTATGGCACTCGTATCCATAATTTTTGTTTCAATGATTTCTCTTTCATGAACAGTATGCTGATCAATCGCTGTAAAGTTTTTATAAATGGCAAAGGCAAGACTGCCAATGAGTAGCACCCATAAAATAGTTACTATTTTTTTGCGTGTACCAACAGTCCGTACTTTCGTTTTTTTAGGTTTTGTTTCTAGCATTTGTTTTTCTTTTTTCTTAAAAATACCTTTCATTTGGTTCAATCCTTTCTATTATTTAATACGTCCAGCTCCAATAAGATGCTTTTGCCAGTAAGCAGTAGTTAAATCTGCATAACCAATCGGGTCGCCAGCTTGGTACATTTGATTATTTCCAAGGTAGATTCCTACATGTGTGACATACGTTCCCGCATTATATGTGGAATGAAAAAACACTAAATCACCAGGCTTTGCTTCCGATAAAGGAATCGACTCGGTCGCGTCATATTGCTGCTGTGCTGTTCTGGGTAAATTAATCCCTGCTTTCTGGTAACTCCACTGTGTCAGTCCACTACAATCAAAAGAGGTACTCGGATTGTCTCCACCAAAGACATAGGGATATCCCTCATACTTTAGAGCTTCATCCATAACGATCTGAATCATTTCATCATCAAATTGAGGCGAAATGAAATATTGACTTACTAAATCGACATAAAACATATTGCCATAACCATAACGCCAGCCACCATTTTTCTTTACTGCAATAGGATTTGTATAGGTAACTTTATTACCACCTGATCGATCTTTCGCAAAACTTTCGGCTAATCCAAAGCTATATTGTGCGTCTCTTTTTGCAACGTAATCAATAAAAGCACCGCCATAATTATAGGCTTGGATGACTGTATGTCCATCGACATGGCTTGCTTCTGCGGAACGCAACAAATCTGAAAAGTATTTTGTTCCTTGTTGAATAGAGGCTTCGGTATCTAAGGAATTAGGTGGTAATCCCAGCGATTCACTCGACTGCATTACGTCTGGCAATTTACCACCACTTTCTACTTCAATAATGGCAAGTAGGGTAGGCACATACTCACTAATTCCGTATTCTTGTGCATATTTCTCCACCATTGGCTGATGTCTTAACACATCAGCAGATACCGATATACCACCTATATCACTAATGAAGTCACCACCATCTGATGAATCTTCTTCATTAGATATAAAAATAGCCACAAATGCCAACAGCCCTAAAAAGCCAAGAAAACCTATTCCTCCAGCAATTAGCATGATCTTTAATCTCATAACTTTCATCGGCGTTTCTCCCTAGTTGCATGGATTGGACGCTCACTAATTCGTTTCTGATTTGTACGTTTCAAAGGTTTAGTTGGACGTTTGATGATTTTTCGACTATTTTTTGGTCTAGAATGTTCTTCATTGAGAGTTCGAGTTTCTTTTTTGATAGGTTGGTTGGAATTATCGGCAGAAATCAGATGTTCTTTTTTGTTTGGACTTGAGAACTGTTGTTGTAATTTGGTTTGCTTCATGTGTTCATTTTTTGTGGCAGGTCTTGTCTTTTGTTTTTGTTCAACAGCTGATTTCTTTAATCTATCCTGATGTAACGATTCATTGCCTTCATGTGTGACTGGTCTTTCATGAATGGCAGTATCACGAGAAGGCGGGCGCTTTTTATCTAATGCTTGTCGCCTATCCGCAATCGTTTGACGATGTTTTGCTTGACGTTCTGCATGTGTTTTTTGTCTCTTTTCTTTTGCTTGTTTCATGCCTTCTTTAAAATCACGGGCAGGTTTTGTAAGCTGTTCTTTTCCTTGCATCACTGCATATTCAGCAGTAGTAGGCAAATCATGCAGTTGTTCTTTGCGGTGATCTATATTCGCACGGAACTGATTTTTCGCACCAACCATTTTCCCTGTGACTTGACCCATTTTCTGGCTTAAAGATGGTGGTTTCGTACGATCAGTTGGACGTTCTTTGTTATCTTTTGTAGTCGATGTCAATCGTTGTAATGGACGTAGGGGAGAGGACAAACCCTTTTTTGTTTGCTTAGATTTTCCAACCATTGCCCCAACAGTTGCTCCTGCTGTTGCACCCGCAAGGCTCCGTCCAATTGTTCGCTGTAATCGCCGGCTGCCACGATTGAACATTCGGTAAGGACGACGCATGACTTGACGTCCGACTTGTTGCGAATCATTACTTTGCAGTTTAAACATGCTCATAATGTCGCCGAGTTTCATGTAAATACCTGCAAACGTCACAATCTGCAAAAAAGCAATCAAGAAAAACGGATAACTCGTTGTTAAGCTGTAAAGCATAGATGAAATGCTAAAGGCAATTGTAATAATCAATGTAATTCCAGCCCGAAGCATAATCACATTAAACAATTTCATAATCGCTTGTTTTCCCATGTTTTCAAAAGTTGGTATCATGGATAGTAGGAAGCTAATCGGTAAAAACATCGCATAAATAATAAACAGAATTTGCGAGAAAATCATAGTTCCCGATAATAAAAAAACAAAAATGGATATACCGATATTAAACAGAAATAAAAAGAAGACCATTCCTAAACGTGTGGTGGTCTTCGTAATGGTTAAGTTTTTATTGTCATGATCTTCAATTTCTGCTTTTACAGCATCTTCCCGATCTTTTCCATTATTCGTATCGGGATTGATAGAAACCAAGCTTTCAACACGTTCTTCACCAATCGTTTCTTTATCTGAATCATCAAACTGCAACAACATCCAAGGCTGTTCCACTTGAATCGAAAAGAGGTTATTCCGTATCAAATCAACACTATCTTTTCCCTGACTAGTAGAGCTAGGCATTAAGATTTTTGTTCCCAAATCTAAACTTGCTTGACTAATGTCAGCAGAAAAATCATTAATTTTAGTAATATAGGTTGGTGCATAAGCGATAAAAGAAGCTGACAAAATAAACACGACTAAAAAGTTTAGAATCGCCCGAATGGCTTTTGTGGTTTCTCGTTTCATTAAGCCCGTATAGGCCACATAAATGCCTATCACTAAAATGAAAAAAAGCAAGAAACCCACATAAAATCCAGAACTGCTGAAACCACTTGCGGTAATCCCAGCTAATGTTTGCATATTCTTTCCAATGGCATCTGCCGTCTGTGAAATAAAATCGAGAGAATAGGCTTGTTGGATTAAGTAGCCTGTTGCATTAGACAAATACAAGCTAATAATCCAGATGAAATTTGTAATCGTATAGAGCCCATACATGACTTGTTTTCCGATGCCATCGTTCCAATTCCATGGCAACCAATCCCAACCTGTGTCCACATAAAAATCGAGTTGGTAATGGTCAAGAGCATATTTAGAATACAGATTATTTTCTGACACCGTATCATCAACTAATCCAGCTGCTTGAGCAAATGTACCAAGTAAGAGAAGACATAGAAAAACGGCAGCACCAATGAGTACCACCGTCAAGACAATCTTTTTCCATTTTTGTTTTTTCAAATTAATCGCCACCTTTCTTCTCCTGTGTCGGTGGACGCGTGTCAAAAGCATGAAATAAATCTTCAAAGACAGGATGGACTTGAATAATACCCACACGCCCATATAAGTCTTGAATTAGACATTGTCCATTTTCCAGTTCCCGTAATCGTCTTTGATTCGATTCATCTTCCGCATCCACACCAAAGAATTGAAGAGTTTTCTTAATTTCTGTCATATCCCTGGAACGGAAAGCAAACTTCACACCGATATTATTTTTGAGTTTTTCATCGGTTAGATCATCCGCATTTTGCGTAACAAAGTAGACACCCGCATTCATGGCACGTCCTGCTCGTACTAGCTTATTAGAAAGTGTTTTTCCTTGTGTGACTTGTAGGAAACTCCAAGCTTCATCTAAGTCCACAATTTTAAATACACTTCGGTCGGAATGAATAAAGTCTAGTGCAAAAGTGGAAATGACAATCAACATGGCAACACTTAATAATTCCATCGTTGTATATTCTTCAAAACTTGTTTCTGCGTCTGGTAATACTAAATCTGCCACTTGAATGATATTCAATTGTTTTTCTAAACTAATCGAATGTTCCACAGTACCATCCGAAAACAGAAGGTGGGCAAAGTCATAATCCGTAAAACTTTCGATATGGTCAGCGATGGGACCAGCTAATGGATTAGGATCACTTCTTAATTCATGAATCACGAGAAGTAACCCACGTTCTTCCTGTTGACCGACAGCTCGAATCGCTCGTCGTAATACAGGGAACTTATCTCCATCTCGACTCGATATACCCGTGAGAAAGGTAAGAATATCAATGGCAAGACTTTCCGAATCCTTTTTCTTTTTCATAATGACAAAAGGGTCAAGTAGTCCTTTATTGCTTTCCTCACTCGTTAAATTAACAATATTTATTTCATGAGCAATTTCGGGCAATGTTTCTTTCCATTTTCCTCGTTCTGCCTTTGGATCAACAATAAGTGCTTGACCACCAAAGAGAACGGCATAATAAACAAGCAGGTTATTAGAAAAAGATTTACCTCCACCAAGTGAGCCTAAGAAAGAAGAAGCTAAGGCGTTCGTGACCGAACCTTTGACGCCTTGACTAGCAAGGCTAGGGTTGAGATATACATTTCTTCCCGTGTCCAAGTTGTAGCCAAAATATATACCTTCTGTTTCTCCAAGCATTTGTGTTGCTCCAAACCCAAGTCCTGCAAGAAAATCTGACGTGACATATTGGATATAGTCATTCATATACCGTTTACTGGCGGGGATAAATTCACTGTGTAAACCGATCATATCTCCAAATGGACGAACAAGTTTTACGTTCAAATCATCATAAAAATCTTTGACCTCATTACAACGCTGTTTGAGTTCATCCAAGTTAGGGGCAGATACTCGAATGACATAGCTTAACTTATACATTGATTCTTTACTTTGGTCGAGCACATCTTCTAGTTCATTTACCTGTTCCAATGCATCAATGACATTGCTGCCCGTTTCGTTATCGGATTCCCAGGCATGGTTATCTAAATCCTTTAGTTCCCTTTTCTTATTCCGCACCGTGGACAAGGCTTTTTTGTTGGTGACAATTTCCACATTCATGGAGGTATCGATTGGAAAATCGAATTGTTGTTGTTGATAATAAAAGATTTCATCCGATGGAAACTCAAGATCACCGACAATCGAATTAATGGTAAAATAAGCGACATACAATGTGTTTTCTTCCTGTTCGATTTTTAAATAACGTTGATTTTCCTCAATCAGACAACGAGTCGGTTTAATCAGATCATAACGCTTCACTAAAGTTTGCCTTTTAAATTTCTTTAGAGGTAGAGCATAATTATAATCGTCATAAGCCATTCCAGTTTGTCCGTGAAGGTGTTCAATCAGATAGCCAAAATCATTTTTATCTAAAGGGCGTATCTTAAAACGCCTTGATATTTTGTTCTGTAATAACGATTCCATTTTAGAGAAACGTCTAATTTCATCATGGGGCATGGAAACAAAATCTCCCATTAAATGATGGTTCACGTCACGGATAAAAGAAGATAGGGAAGTAGTCACTGACTTTCCCATCGACTTCATACTGAATTCTTCTTCATTCAGCAACAGTTTAAAACCAATAAAAAAACGATAGTCTATCTGATGTTCACCAATCATGGAAACAAGGGCTTCTGTTTGGTCATCGATTCGATCATAAGCAACCTCTTGTAATCGTCCTGTGACTAACTTTTTACTTCGTTCCTGGACCGAGCGTATACTGCTTGCGGTACTGATCTGTAATGCGTGAATTTTCCCATCTTGATTTTGTGCAATTAATTGACGAAAGTGATCATGCACCTGTATTTTTTCATCCTCCGACAAAAAAGAATAATTATATGGCAATAGTTCATAATAGGCAAAACATTCTCCGTCATGGTTAAAAACAAGATTATTCTCGAGATATTTAATCGGATAACGCATGTACTTCACTCCTAACGGCAGTAATGGATTCATTTACTTTCATACGTTGTAGTTTGACGGATTTTCCTGCATACGTAACCTTAGATCGAAACCAATAAGTCAATGCAGACTTGAGAAAACTATATGGTTTTTTGCCATCAAATGTTTTCTGACTCATAAACCATGTCAAACCAACTGGAATTCCGACATATTTTAATAACGCTCCATTGATCAAAGAAAGTGGGGGAAGATTCCCTAACAACATGACAATTAAAAGCGAAAGTACAAACCATGACATTTGATTGAATGTGACGGGAAAAGGTAAACGAAAATCATTAATGGCATAAATCACTTTTTCAACTGACCAAATACGCGTATAACTTTTTAACTTTTTCACATGAAATCATCCTCTCATACATAGAAAAAGCAGCCTGTACGATAACAAGCTGCTTGTTCACTTACTGCGTATATTCAAATACACCATTTGACGTAATTAGAAAACTACCCTCAATTTCTAAATCACGTCCAAAGGCTTCATAATCAAAATAGTTTTGTAGATTAGCAGGGACTTCTCCTAACATTCCTGTTTCTTCTACCAACACTCTTGCGACATCTGCCATATTCTCACAATCAGGATAGTACATAATATCATCTTGGTGTTCCAGTAATTCTTCTATGCTGTTAAACCAATAGCTTTGAACTTCAGAAAGAGAATCATAAAGCGGTGTCCCCGCAATCTCTTCCACCATCGCACATAAACGGTTCACTTCTGAAATAGGTGTATATTCACCAATTTCAAAAGGGAGTTCGTAATCAAAGATGGCATATTCTTCATACTCTCCATTCAAACCGATACGTTCTTTTACTTCCTCAAAATCAATAGGTGGTGTAAACCAAGCACCATTAACTTCCCCTTCATTATACTTACCGAGATTCGTTATAAAAACTTGCATTTCCATAGAAGCTCACATCCTTTTTTATTAAAAATAGCCATAAAAAAAGCAGCAGTGTTTTTTCTGCTGATACACAAAATAAGACTTGTTAATCCCTACCGCACTACCGTTTGGTTCACCATTTGTTTGCAGAACATAAGAAGAACACTTATCTTCCACAAAAAAACGGTACAATTTAGGCCCCTATGATTCGATTAAATAAGTTTAACAATACATCTTTCACTCCACTTGCATTAAAGACTAATCCCACCGCAACTAAAGCAATAATCAAAAATCCAATCAGTTTGGAAAACTCTCGTTTAAAGCCTAAATATATTCCAATCACGACAATCGCCATTAATACTAAAGATTGCGCATTACTTAAAAACCAGTTGTATAGGTTCTGCCCAAAGTTCATTTGAATTTCTCCCTTCAATAGTTAATCATTCATTATCTGATAGCGGTTGAATCACTTTCTCGATAGGAATGGTTTGTTGCATGAGTATCTTTTGGTGACGGTCGGATAACTTTACTTGCTCCAACATGTCCTCAATTACATTCGTTTGATTGAGTTCATCTATCTTTGTTGCTAATTTCCAAGTAGGTGCAACTTGTCGAGCAAGCCACCTTAGTGACTTTTCAAACGTATAGGGTTCAGGTTTTGTCGTTAAAGAAATTTTTCTATTCACGCCTAGATCAATAAATCGTTGCCATGCTTTATTCATTTTCCAACTGCTTCGCCGTTTTTCTTCGTCTTTATCGACAAAACGAATATACCGATTAATAATCGAAAAGGCGGTTCGTCCAGCATCTTCATACGTCATTAAATCTACAATCGCGTGATAAGCACGATCATTCTTTAAACGAATTTCAAAACGGTTTTTCACATCTGTATCTTCGAGTGATGTTCCATGTTTCATGTATTGCTCGTAATCTTTCTCATACGCACAAAAGTACACGTCACTTTTTAACGAACCGATATATAACGTATTTCCCATGTCAGGCTTTTCTTCATTCTGTACAAGTTCACCAGAACGGTAGCTTTTAAAACTACGAAAAACGGAAATACATTCTTCATTACGACATTTGTTAGTTAGAAACGGAATATCCAATATGCCTGTCTTATCGTTTATCGCAAGATCAATCCGTTTAAAAACACCACCAGTCCGAAACACTTCCATAAAAAAGTCGAACCATGTTCGTTGCTGGGCTAGTAGGAAATTCTCAAATTGTCTACATCCTTTTCCTTTAAGTTCGAGTAAACAACCTTTATCTTCATCGGGTGAAACCATGACAACGATATCACCAAAAACGTATTGTTCCATATAAGAGTAAAAAGCAAAATCCTCATGCAACATGTACTCCATTTTGAGTTTCAAAATATCTTCAATGACAGGCTTCGGGTTTGTCGTTAAAAATCGAATCCGCACATAGTCAAACAAAATTTCGAGTGGAGCATCTGGATTAAATTGTTCTAAAATATCGAACAGAGCATTTTGTAATGTTTGGGTCGGAGTTACTTTTCCTCTTTCAATTTCACTAATATACTGTCTTGAGATTCCAATATGAACAGCCAGTTTATTTTGCGACACACCGTATTTCAATCGTTTTTCTTTTAATCGTTGATACCAAGGTATTTGATTCATATACATTCCTCCCAACACAAAAGAGATGTCAACTAAAGGTTAAAAGCTGACATCTTCTTCATATGCTCCAAACCGTTGTGCCATCAGGTATTATTGGTCTTTGGAACAGTTTCTTATTGTTTTTCTACCCCCCTGTTAGAAATGGGGGGTTAAGGCGTGGCTATCGCCACGCAGGCTTAGCCCAGCACGTCGGCTTTCGCTTCGCACGCCGCCGCACTTGGCAGCCTTTATTGGGCTAGTTTAGCAATCTCATTTAAAAAATCATGTTCTTTAGGGACAAGTGGTGTATAAAATTCAGAAATGACATTATCCCCTTTATCAACATACCCTCGTCCTTTGATCTGTTTTAAGAAAAATTGCTTTTGTACGTCACTACCGAACATCATGCCATATCCAAGTTTACTCATACGACCTAAAGCAACCCGAAAATTAAACTGATCACGAATCCCATCGCCAAGATATTTTGCGTCTGGACGTTGACAGGCGAGAATAAGGAAAAACCCTGCTTGTCTACCTAACATAACAATTTGTTTTAGTTTGGTTAACACAGCGGTATTTTCCTTGGAAACAAGCATTTCCATGAATGCGACATATTCATCAAAGACTAAAAAGTGAGGAGATAAGCCTAAATAAGCATAGTTTTCCCCTGTTTTATAGCCCTTCATCTGTTTCATATCCTCACTGCGGGCCATCATGTCATCATAGAATTGATCAATACATGCCTTCATATCTTCTTTTTTGTAGTACACATCAGGCATAACAGTGGCTAAATCCGCTAAATCTGCATTTTTGGGATCTAAGATATACAGCTTTGCATCTGTTTTTAACAGCGCTTCAATCAGTGTGAGAATAAAGTACGTTTTCCCACCACCTGTTCCACCAGCGATTAACATATGGGGGAGTTTATCATAATCCCAATACATTGAGTCCATAAGCTTTAAACTGCCATTATCTGCGATTACTTCATCAATGGAAATACGACTATTAATTGTGTCATAGAGCAAGATGTATTCTACAAAAGAATCATGTAATTCTTTCGATACCAACTCACAGTACAAACCACTTTCCAGTTTGTTTTCGAGGTTTAATAATTGCTCTTGATATTTTCCCAATGTGATTTCTGTTTGAATATGAAGCAATCCTTTTTCCAGCCGATAATACATTTTAGGAAAGTGACTAATTTTATCTTTTGCTTTTCCATTTGGTATGTCTTTAAAGAAGCTACTTGATTGTACCTGTTTCGTTTCATACCAACCATTTTCCAGGATCATTTTAGCAAGTTTTTGGCGGTGAATAATCTGTCTGATACGATCATATCGATACCGATAATAAACAAAAATACAGCCAGCTACCATCACTAAACTAATCACCAGTGAAATCAATCCATACGTACTCATAAAATGTGCTTGAAATTGATCAAGCTGCCACATTGTAGAAAGTAAAAATGACAGATGAAAAGGGATAAAAGAAGCGATCCATATACCAACCAGTCTAAAGAATACAAATTGAAAAACGAGGGATACATCACTCTCTCGAATTCGTTTCCCTCGTCTTCTAAAAGCTTTCATTATTTTTCCTTACTAGGGATAGACTTTGGAACGTTACTAGTTGATGTTGCCGCTTTTCCCTTTAAGACTAAGTCATCTGCCTTTATATACCAATCAACATCTGCGCCACGAAATGTTGCATTTGCGACTGTATCTGCGACAGGATTCATAAGTTCTACTTCAGCATTATAATCAAATTCTTTTAGTGGAACGGAAGCAGGAAGACTCACTTGAATCATGCGACCTTGTTCACGAGACTTTAAGTCATAGGTGCGTTCTTTTACCTCGGTTGATACCGTGCCATCTTCGTTTTGAAGGAAAACTTCACGTCGTAATGCCGAAAATTTTAATAATCCAAAAGTCTTTTCTTTATCAATGACAATACCTTGTGCTAACCTCATATCTTTTTCCTCCTTATGCTTTTACCATGTCATCTGCATGTAAAATGTAATTTGTGAAACCCCGTTCTCCAATTTTATATCCCTCTGCGGTAATCCTTGCATTGACTAGTTTTACTTTTTCCTCATGTTCAAAGAACTTTTCTCCTGCTTCTTGCGGGAGAATCACCTCAACATCATCTGCACGTTGAATATCGGAATACAGATTATAGCTCCTAGAAAGAGTGGTCATGCGTCCATTAATCCGTCGCTGTTCAACTTTGCCTTCTCCAGCGTATTCTAAATTTCCAAATGTTTTTTCCATGTTTGGAATAACATGTTTCAATTCCATCTTTCATTACCTCTTTTCTAATTTATATTTTTATTTATCCATAAATGTCAGAAGCTAAGAGAAGGGAGGAGAACGAGACATATACATTTACAAATCACTCCTTATGTTTCTTGTAGACGATAATCAACACGTCCATAAATGACACACCAAAATACAACCATTGTTTCTCCATTTTCATCACGTATCAATTTCCCATAAGGAAAAAAAGGAAAGTCTTCAATCTCAATTTCATTCATAACAAAATGATCATCAATCCATTCCATCACCTTTGCTTCATTTTCTTCCAATAGAACCACACTCCCTTATTGATATGGCCAATAAAAAAGCATGACAGATGGAATTTGTCACACACACGTTAGTTGATTTATCTATAAAACTTCTGCAATACCAGCCATAATATATTCCACACATGGTACAGCAATCGCATTTCCAATCGCTTTATATCTCGCATAATCACTAATGACTTCACTATTAATTCCAAAAGCTGTCCAGCCCTCTGGTAATCCCATTAAACGTTCACATTCCAATGGTGTTAGTTGTCGGATATAACCTTCATCTTCTTTCCCTTCATACCAAAAAGAAAAAATATTGACTGAACCAGCTAGCAAAGTTGGGAAAGGGTCATTTGTCCGTCCGAAACTTCCAATGAATCCTGATTTGTTTTTATCTTTTGCGGTACTTCGCATACGTCTTTCTTGAAAGGGACGGACAACGGGTATTTTCCTCCTTGCTTTTTCAAAAGATCTTCGACTGGCTGCGGTGGAGGATGTCCTGCCTTCCCCGCAAGACGCAGAAAATGATTGCAGTTTGCGGGTTTTAAATAATATTTCTCTGGAACGTGTTCCTCCAAAATCTGCCACGAGGAAGATACGTCTTCTTCTTTGAGGAAGTGTGGGCTTTCCCCAATATCGGGCATCCAACACGCGCCAGCACACATCAATTTCATTCCCTCGGACCATTCCTGCTTTTGCCCAGACTCCAGAAGTAGGCATTGGAATTTCGGTATTTGTGAACGACTCCAACACGGCTTTAAAATCCAACCTGTTATTTGATGAAAAAGCTCCCATGACGTTTTCCCAAACAGCGATAACTGGATATGTTCCATTCGTTGCACACCTCATTTCCTCGATAATTCGGATTGCATGGTAGAACAAGCTGGACTGACTACCTGCTAATCCTTCTCGTTTACCGATATTTGATAAGTTTTGACAAGGTGAACCAAAGGTAATGATATGAACAGGCGGTATTTTTTTACCATCTATTTTTGTAATATCTCCGAGATGGAGTATGTTAGGAAAGTGGTGTTTTGTAATAGATACAGGTACTTTTTCAATTTCACTTGCCCATGTTGGTGTAATTCCATAACG
Source organism: Virgibacillus sp. W0430 (assembly GCF_051846935.1). Taxonomy (NCBI): domain Bacteria; kingdom Bacillati; phylum Bacillota; class Bacilli; order Caryophanales; family Bacillaceae; genus Virgibacillus; species Virgibacillus sp. W0430. The sequence goes on along the minus strand of NZ_JBPYCS010000006.1, from coordinate 30,573 downwards.
AGAAGCGGAGAGGGGGAAGACACCGATTCCATCAAAAAGACTACCTAATTTTAAATTTGTGTTATAATTATTTTTAGAAATGTTATCTATCAAATATTTCACCTCGAATCTCAAAAACTAAAAAAGTCATCTGTAGGTGAAAACCATTCAAATGACTTTAAATATATTTATTGAAATGATAAAAGTGTAAGACGAGATTTTAAGTTTTTATCACTAATTTTTCTCATGAAAAAAGACGCTTCAATATGAAACGTCTCTTGTTTAAGATATCAAATATTTTAGTGATAACCCTAAGCAGTGATTTGCATTTATTGCATTAAAATTGCATTGTTTTAATTTTTTATATCAATTTATATGGATTGATACTTCTTCAAAACCCTTTAAAATCAATGATATTGCTCTATACCATGCATGGTGAAAGTAGAGTGGGAATGATCAACATACATCGTATTAGCACGCAACTTTTTAGATGAATAAAGATAGGGTCCCTTTCCTTACTTTTAGTAAAGGATTAAAGTAATTACAGTTAACGCCATTTGAACGGTTTCGCTGTCAAATGGCGTTTTTATAATTGTGGTTGTACGAAATATGACGTTGATGAAAAAATCACTTGTCGATTCGCTTATGGGTACAGAAACTTCACGAATTATAAGAATCGAAACACGCTCTTTATTTCAAGCGAAAATCTGTAGAAACAAAATACAATACAAAATATAAAAAAACACACTCCAATGCAAATGAAACAGCATGGAAGTGTGTGCAAAGAGGATACTATCCCTCTTTAAGCTGACTGGAACGAAAAATCGACGGACTCCTGCGGAAATAGCAAGCGTCCGAAGATCATTGTAGCGACTCGGATAGAGGGGCTACAGAAGTTGAGGCCGTGCACGCCTCGAATGTATTTAGAAAAGGTTAGAGTAAATAAAGCGGAAAAATTACTAATAACTACGAAACTTAATAGTACACAGATTGGGTATCAAAGCATCTCTAGTTTTTACAATGCATTTAAGCGAAATACAAGCTTCTCACCGAGTCAATTCCGCACGTTTCATGAGAGTAATAATAGTTTAAATAAATATCAGGACTAAATTCATTTCTTAGCAAAAAATGAAAATGAATAAAAAGGACGCCAAGAATTTAGCGAGGAAAAGGTCGTCCCGTGTACAATTGGTAAAATCCGAACGATTCACTCAGGAAATAAATTAACGTTCGTATTTGTGATTGACGAGTTGGCTAAAAAAATGTATGATAGTTTTATGCTTAAGTGAAAACGTAATAGGTGATCGCGTATAATCTGGGAAATATGGCCTGGAGTTTCTACCAGACTACCGTAAATAGTCTGACTACGCAGATTAGAGGATTCAAGGGAAAAGGAGATTTCGACAATCTTTCCTTTTGCTTTTATCTTTCTATTTTTGCGTTCTGTATGTAGAGCTCCGTATCGTTACGGGGCTTTTTGTTGTTTAATAAGCCTATCAAATAGGGAAGCTTAAGCAAATGCAACGGAACATCTAAAGTTCCACGAAATTATTTTGCAATTATAGTATTTATCATTTGAGGAGGACACAACGATTGAAAAAGTATTTTCGGTTTGAAGAATTAGGAACAAATTATAAGACGGAGTTTCTGGCAGGATTAACGACCTTCTTAGCAATGGCTTATATTCTTTTTGTTAACCCAGCAACGTTGTCACTAGTTGGTATTGAAGAGCTGCCGGAAGGTGTAACACGAATGGATCAAGGTGCAGTATTTACAGCAACAGCTATTGCTGCTGCAGTAGGTACTTTATTCATGGGAATCATCGCTCGGTATCCAATTGCGCTTGCACCTGGAATGGGTTTAAATGCATTTTTTGCGTATACTGTCGTTTTAGGATATGGGATACCTTGGGAAACAGCTTTGGCCGGTGTATTAGCTTCTGGACTTATTTTTATCGTTTTAACACTAACTGGTCTACGGGAAAAAATTATTAATTTGATTCCACCAAATTTAAAATTGGCAGTAGGTGCCGGTATAGGGCTATTTATTGCATTTATTGGTTTTCAAAATGCGGGGATAATCGTTGGCAATGAAGCAACGTTGGTCGGTATTGGGGACTTAACGGCGCCGACCGTTTTATTAGCAATTTTCGGTATCATAGTATCGGTGTCACTGTTAAGCTTGAATATTCGTGGTGGTATATTTTATGGTATGATTCTTACCTCGATAGCTGGGATGGTTTTTGGATTAATTGATCCACCGCAAGGTATTGGTGGGATTGTTGGGGAAGTTCCAAGCTTAGCTCCTACGTTTGGACAAGCCTTTGCCCATTTTGGCGATATTTTTACGATGCAAATGTTTGTCGTTATATTAACATTTTTATTTGTGGACTTTTTTGATACTGCGGGAACGCTTGTAGCAGTAGCTACGCAAGCTGGATTAATGAAGGATAACAAACTTCCGCGCGCAGGGAAGGCATTATTTGCTGATTCCACGGCTACCGTTGTTGGATCGGTCGTAGGTACTTCCACTACAACTTCCTACGTAGAATCTACGGCAGGTGTAGGTGTTGGAGGGCGTTCTGGGTTTACTGCTGTCGTTACGGCTTGCTTTTTCTTATTAGCATTATTTTTCTCACCTTTACTAAGTGTTGTAACCGCAGAAGTAACCGCGCCAGCATTAATTATTGTTGGAGTATTAATGTCAACAACCTTAAAAGACATTGACTGGGATCAATTTGAGATTGCCGTTCCTGCATTTCTAACAATTGTAACAATGCCCCTTACGTATAGCATTGCAACTGGAATCGCAATCGGTTTTATTTTCTACCCGATTACGATGATATTAAAAGGTCGCGCAAAAGAAATTCATCCCGTGATGTACGGCTTGTTTGCAATATTTGTATTGTACTTTATATTTTTAAGCTAAAATCTTTTAAGGAAAATAAAAAACGTGCCATGTTTATATAGGCACGTTTTTTGTTGTGCAAATGAGTAAAGCTAGTTTCTTTTAAGCGTCTTAACCATTTTTGACCGCCCTGTTTGCATGTAAGTAGGAGGAAAATTACGTTTGTTTCATTAAAATTGAACACTTTTCTTTCTAAAAGAAGTAAAGTGATATATAGCTAAACAGAGTGTACCAATTAAGGCAATTCCCCCCATGACAGCATATAAAGTCGACCCTCCAAAGGAATCAATCAACGCCCCACCAATTAATGAACCGATAATTCCCGATATTCCAAAAAATACAGAATAATAGACGAGGTGCCCAGTAGATTGCAGAAGCTTTGGCGTAATTCTTGTGATGTAATCAAAGGATGCCACGTAAAAGATACCGAATGTAAGTCCGTGTGTTACTTGTAACAGAATAATATAAAACGGTGCATCGACAGCCGCGTATAAAAACCAGCGAAGTGTATAGAGTACACCGGCAAGAACGATAAATACAAACGGATGATATTTACGAAACCAGAAACCAGCTGTTGCGAACACTGCTGCTTCGCTAGCTACCCCAACAAACCACGCGATACCGACGAGCCCCTCTGCTCCGCCAAGCTGTGTTATATACAGGCCTATAAAACTATCATTTGCACGGTGTGATATAGTAATGAGCATCATAAATAGTAAAAAGAGAATGAAAGGTTTGTTTTTAACGAGTTGACTGACGTCTTTTAATTGAATTGGGTCAGAATCAGTCTCTACATCGGTCAATCGTACGACAATAAATAATATTGCAATCCCAAAAATGAGGTAGGGCCAAATCATATGTTCAATACCGATTGATGTTAATACCCAGCCGACTACTAGAGAGGAGAAAGCGAAGCCAATAGATCCCCATGTTCGGATTGTTCCGAATGAAACGCGTAAATCGAACGCTCTACGTTGCGCCAAGCTATCACTTAATGCTCCAACTGGAGAGGAAAAAAAGTAAAAAATCGCGCCAACACATAAAATGGCAATAAACCCGTTCATTTTGAAAAAAATTATACTACTTATTAATAAACCTATGACACAAATGAACAACATCCGTTTAATCGTTTTATATTTATCGCTCATATATCCCCAAAACGGCTGAGAGAAAATAGAGGCAAGCGGTCCAATTGCCAATACCCAGCCAATTTCTGTTCCAGTTAGCCCTTTAAATTTTAAATATAATGGCAAAAAGCTAATAATAATTGTATTTGTTGCATGAAAGCTGAAAAGCAACATCTTTAATGGTATTAATGATTCGTTTTTGGTCAATCGTCTCGCTCCTCACTGACAAACCGTACGTAAATGCTTGGAAATAGCTAACAGGAAGCTGTTCAGATCACAACGCCTCTTAAAAAATAACTAGTCGATTCAAGTCTTATTCCCATACTTGTTGTAGAAAATCATCTCTGCCAGAAATTGCTCGGTCTTTTTCATACGCAGCTTTTTCCTTTTTGTAATAGTCTTGATGATAATCCTCAGCAGGATAAAATACATCTGCCGGCAAAATTTCCGTTACTATAGGTCGATTGAAACGCCCGCTTTCTTCCAGTTCTTTCTTAGTACTTTCAGCGATTTTCTTTTGTTCTGCTGTATGGTAAAAAATGGCTGTACGGTAAGAGTCACCTCGATCATGGAATTGGCCACCGGCATCTGTAGGGTCAATTTGCTTCCAGAAAATGTCGACAATTTCTTTATAGGAAATAATTTCAGGCTGATATGTAATTTGCACTGCTTCATAGTGTCCGGAATTACCAGCCTTCACATCTTCATAGGTTGGGTTTTCTAGGGTGCCTCCTGTATAGCCCGAAACGACTTCCTTAATTCCATCCCATTGGTCAAAAGGCTTTACCATGCACCAAAAGCACCCTCCTGCAAAAGTAGCCTTTTCAAAATTCTTGTTCAAATTCTCGCACTCCTTTTATTTAATAACGATTCATTGCTTACAATAAGTAAAAATATCAGATAAAATGAAAATAGACATTTTCTCAACTATAACACAAAGCGAAAGAAGGTAGCACGATGGAAGAACCGTTTGTTCATAAAATTTTTACGGGAAAAGTAAAGCAAATGGGCAATCCCAATGCCAGGAACCCAATGGATAAACCGTGGGAAAGCGGAATGTTTAAATCAGAAGTAGAAGCGCAAATTTGGTTAGGGAAAAATGGTTTTTCTGGGGATGAGGTGGCTGACAAGAAAAATCATGGCGGTCCAGAAAAGGCTGTATTTGCCTATCCAATTAAGCATTATACGTATTGGAAGCAAGATTTAGAACAACCGATGATTGATGCCGGTGCAATGGGAGAGAACATTTCCGTACTTGAAATGGATGAGTATACTGTATGTATTGGGGATACGTATCAATTTGGCGATGCAATCATTCAAGTTTCTCAGCCGAGACAACCTTGCTGGAAGCCTGCCCGTCGTTTTCGTGTTAAAGATTTTGCATTACGAATTCAAAACAGTGGAAAAACGGGTTGGTATTTCCGTGTATTAGAAGAAGGGCATGTTATCTCTCGAATTGATATTGAACTGTTGGATCGACCATATCCACAATGGACAATTGCAGCTTGTAACGAAGTTATGCATATTTATAAAGACGATCTACGGTTAGCACAACAGCTTGCAGCCTGTGAGCTTCTTGCAGAAAATTGGAAGCGAACATTAAATAAAAGGTTACGTGGCCAGTCTTCTTCTATTGAAAAACGTGTATTCGGCCCGAATGAAGAATAAAATAAGCGAATATCTGAATTAGCATGCTTTACTATTTTGCGAAAATGAAGAGGAGGATGCGGAGGAAAAGGATGACGAGGAAGAAGCTGATTAATCGTAAAAAGCAGCATTTTTAAAAGAAGAAAAAGGGTCGTTGAAGCGATCGTTCCGATTGGGAAATGAAGATGATTTTGGGTAGACTGAACACATCAGCGCTTCCTATTCTCGGGTAAGCATATAGTGAAACGTTAATTATTTGGGCATTCGGGAAATAGTGTAGAAAGAGCGATTTTCTATCACTTCCGCTCATGTAACCTACTCGCTTTCCGCGGGCGAATGGTGAAACCTTCATGCTACGCACTGTGGAGTCGCACCGACCTTTTTATCCAGTTGGATTTTCATATATTCTATTAGCTCGTGTCGGGGACTTAATTTTACATGGGCTAATCGAAAACCCAATTATTTTTCCGACAAGCAACAGTTTGTTAATCGGCAATTGGACTGCGAATATCCTATGTATTAAAAAATCAACACGATACTTCCAGACGATTATTCAAGGAGAAATATTTAAGAAAGGGTGCAAATAATTAAATTAGTTTTCTTGAAAGTAAAAATGATCGGTTAGGAGTGAAGCTATTTGCTGAATAATGCCTTCGTTATGGTGGCTATTATCCTTATAATTAATATTGTTTACGTTTCTTTTTCTACAATGCGAATGATTTTAACGCTGAAAGGTCAACGATATTTAGCCGCAATTGTAAGTATGTTCGAAATTACAATTTACGTACTCGGCTTAAGCTTAGTATTGGACAATTTGAATCAAATCCAAAACATTATTGCGTATGCAGTTGGGTTTGGTATCGGTGTAATCGTTGGAACGAAGATTGAAGAAAAGTTAGCATTAGGCTACATAACTGTTAATGTGGTCTCCTCAAATCCAGATATCGCTTTTACGAGAATATTAAGAGAGAAAGGATATGGAGTGACGAGTTGGTCCTCCTATGGAAGGGAAGGAGATCGTTTATCGATGCAAATTTTGACACCACGGAAATATGAGCTTAAATTATACGAAGCAATTAATCAAATTGACCCAAAAGCATTTATTATTTCTTATGAGCCTAAGCGGATTCATGGTGGGTTCTGGGTAAAGCAAGTTCGAAAAGGGAAATTATTTACGAAGAACGATCGTAAGAAAAAAGAGAATAAATCGATAGAACCAGCAGAAAAAATAGAGAATGAATCAGCCGAAAACGTACAGGATACAAAAGGAATACAGGATAGTGATCCAACAGGTGCGTCGGATAGCACGAAGGATCATGCGGAAAAACCGAACAATAAAACTTGAATCCCAATTAATGTTCGATTTTTTATTGACGAAAAATCCTTTCGTTTGGTATACTTCAATAGGAGATGGAATGAGAAATAAATGCTTTAAACGATCTTGTTGAGTCATAGGGTTGTTGGATATATGAACATTAGCAAAGATTTCAATATAAATAAAAAAGAATAAGCTCCTCATATATTTTTGGGAATATGGCCCGAAAGTTTCTACCCAGTACCGTAAATATTGGACTATGAGGGAAGATGAACGCTGTGAACATGTGATTTATTGAAATGAAAAAAGCTACACTATGGATAAATTATCTAATGCTGGCTTTTTTCTGTTTTCTAAGTTATGTTTTATTGTTTACATGCGTACAGACGTAGAAGTCTATTCGTCTTCTCTCATTTATGAGGGAGGAGAATAGGCTTTTTTAGACGTTTATTTTATTCGAAATATCTTTATAAAGATCATTTGGAAAGAGGGATTACATGGTACAGGTTGGCGTTATTATGGGAAGTATTTCAGATTGGGAAACGATGCGGCATACGTGTGCAGTACTTGATGAGCTTGGGATAAGCTATGAAAAGGAAGTTGTTTCAGCTCACCGCACACCGGATGATATGTTCGCATATGCGACAACGGCTCGTGAGCGTGGGTTAAAAGTAATTGTTGCTGGTGCAGGTGGAGCAGCTCATTTGCCAGGTATGATCGCTTCGAAAACGACGCTGCCGGTTATTGGTGTCCCCGTACAATCCAAAGCACTTGATGGCATGGATTCACTTCTATCGATCGTCCAAATGCCTGGTGGTGTACCCGTAGCAACGATGGCGATTGGAAAAGCAGGTGCAACGAATGCAGGATTATATGCTGCTCAACTACTAGGTGCAACAGATGGGTATATTGCAGAAAAATTGGAAACCTATCGATATGAAATGAAACAGAAAGTAACAGAAATGAGGGACGAGCTTGCAAAAAAGTAATGTTATATTACCTCCTAAAACTATTGGAATAATCGGCGGAGGGCAATTAGGGCGGATGATGACTATATCTGCGAAATATATGGGGTATACGGTCGTTGTGTTAGATCCGGCGAAAAATTGCCCAACCGCTCAAGTTGCGGATGAGCATATTGTTGCTGCATATGATGATATGCAAGCGATAAAACAACTAACTGCTAAAGCGGATGTTGTGACGTATGAATTTGAAAATGTTGATTTGGAGGCCGCTGCTTATATTGAACAGCAAGGGAAGCTTCCACAGGGAGCGTATGCTCTTCAGATTACGCAAAATCGTGCAGAAGAAAAAAGAGTAATTAAAGAAAATAATCTACCTGTTCCCCCATTTAGCATTGTACATAGTGGAAAAGAGTGTGAAAATGCACTGGAAAGCATTCCTTTTCCTGCAGTCATTAAAACGTGTCGAGGCGGTTATGATGGGAAGGGTCAATTAAAAATTTCGACAGCGGAAGATGTGCAAGCAGCAATTTTGTTTGCCGAAGAAAAACACCCATGTATCGTTGAGCATTGGATTTCATTTGATAAGGAAATATCGGTAGTCTTTAGTAGAGCGCAAACAGGTGAGATTACATTTTTCCCAATTGCCCAAAATGAACATAAGGATCATATTTTATTTGAAACAACAGTTCCTGCTTCAATTAGTAAAGCAGTACATGATAAAGCATTGGAAGCAGCAACCGTCCTCGCTAAAAAAATAAACGTGGTCGGCACGTTTGCGATTGAAATGTTTGTGAAGGATGAGCAAATTTATATTAATGAAATGGCTCCACGTCCGCATAACTCTGGTCACTACACGATTGAAGCGTGCAATGTATCGCAATTCACACAGCATATCCGTGCGATTTGTGGACTACCATTAGTACAAATCGCTTTGCTGCAGCCAGCCATAATGACAAATATTCTTGGTGAAAATATGAATCAAGTATTACATGCATTGCAAAGAAGTTCGGAAGGGTTTGTACATTTATATGGCAAAGACGAAGCAAAGGTCAAAAGAAAAATGGGACATGTAACATTTATTGGACATAGTGAGAAAGCGGTGTTGCAACAAGCAAACCGATTTAAGGAGGAAATGCGATGATAGGTCGATATACTCGTGAGGAAATGGGTGCGATTTGGACGGAAGAAAATAAGTATAACGCTTGGCTTGAAGTAGAGCTTTTAGCATGTGAAGCTTGGTCAGAGCTAGGGGTTATTCCACATAGCGACGTTCAAGCGCTCCGCAAAAAGGCTTCTTTTGACGTAAATCGAATTTACGAAATAGAGCAAGAAACGAGACATGATGTAGTAGCATTTACCCGGGCGGTTTCTGAATCACTCGGAGAAGAGCGGAAATGGGTACATTATGGACTCACCTCTACGGACGTAGTTGACACAGCTTTATCTTATTTGCTAAAGCAAGCAAATGAAATAATTCGTAAAGATCTAACTGGATTTATTACTATATTAAAAGAAAAAGCAATTGAACATAAACATACGGTAATGATGGGCCGTACTCATGGTGTACATGCTGAACCGACAACATTCGGTTTAAAAATGGCACTTTGGTATGAAGAAATGAAACGTAATTTGGAACGGTTTAACGAGGCTGCGGATCGTGTCGAATTCGGGAAATTATCCGGAGCAGTTGGTACATATGCAAACATTGACCCATTTGTAGAACAATATGTTTGCAAAAATTTAGGGCTGAAGCCAGCTCCAGTATCTACCCAAACATTGCAACGGGACCGCCACGCTGCTTATGTGTCTGTGCTTGCTTTAATCGCAACATCGATTGAAAAGTTTTCAACGGAAATTCGTGGATTGCAAAAGACAGAGACACGTGAAGTAGAGGAGTTTTTTGCTGCAGGTCAAACCGGATCCTCAGCGATGCCGCATAAACGGAATCCAATTGCATCTGAGAACATGAGCGGTATGGCTCGAGTAATTCGTGGGTATATGGTTACAGCATATGAAAATGTTTCGTTATGGCATGAGCGAGATATTTCCCATTCATCAGCGGAACGAATTATTCTACCAGATGCAACAATCGCTTTAAATTATATGCTTAATCGCTTTTCGAATGTAGTGAAAAAGTTAACTGTGTTTCCAGAAAACATGAGAAAAAATATCGACAAAACCTATGGTGTAATATTTTCTCAACGTGTACTGCTTGCCCTTATTGACAAAGGGATGGCACGGGAGACTGCTTATGGAATTGTACAGCCGTTAGCTATGCAAGCGTGGGAGACAGGGACGCATTTTAAACAGCTCCTTGAAGAAAACGCAGAAATTAAAAAAGCTTTAGTACAAAACGAGATCGATGACTGTTTTGACTATACGTACCACTTGAAAAACGTTGATCACATATTTACTAAGATTGGTCTGGACAAGTAGTGGAATCCATTTAGCGCATTCTTTATAAAGATGACTTCGTCTGCATAAAGAAAATGAAATGTAGCTTGCTGAATAAAGATGCAAAAATACGAAGGGACGATTACTTAATGATGAACATTACACCTGAACAAATTGAACGAGACCAGCTGTACAAGGAAATGGGTTTAACAACAGAAGAATACGAAATGGCTAAGCGCGTGTTAAATCGGTTGCCAAATTATACAGAAACAGGCATTTTCTCTGTCATGTGGTCGGAGCATTGTAGCTATAAGACGTCTAAGCCATTATTGAAGAAGTTCCCAACAAAAGCACCACACGTTTTACAAGGGCCTGGAGAAGGTGCTGGTGTTATCGATATTGGTAATAATAAAGCGGTCGTTTTTAAATTAGAAAGTCATAATAGTCCATCTGCAGTTGAACCGTTTGAAGGGGCTGCAACGGGTGTAGGCGGCATTGTGCGTGATGTGTTTTCTATGGGTGCAAAGCCAATTGCACTGATGAATTCGTTACGATTCGGCAATTTAAATACGGAGCGATCCCGTCATTTATTAACGGAAGTAGCTCGCGGGATTGCTCATTACGGAAATACATTAGAAGTACCAACGGTCGGAGGCGAAATTCAATTTGACGATTGCTATGAAGAGAACCCGCTCGTTAATGCGATGTGCATCGGTCTTTTAGAGCATGAAGACATGCAAAAAGGAATTGCTTCAGGTGTAGGAAATGTAGTTATCTATGCGGGAAGAGATACGGGTAAGGATGGCATTCACGGTGCAACCTTCTCATCTGATGTCGTAGAAGGAGACGCAAAAGCGAACACTTCAGCCGTTGCAATAGGTGATCCACATATTGAAAAAAGACTAATTGACGCTTGTCTTGAAGTTATCCATTCGGACGCATTGATCGGAATGCAAGATATGGGTGCAGCCGGTTTAACATCCTCTGCCAGTGAAATGGCGAGTGCAGCTGGTACAGGTATTGAGATGAATTTAGATCTTGTACCACAAAGGGAAAAGAATATGAGCGCGTATGAATTAATGCTGTCAGAATCTCAAGAGCGGATGCTTCTTGTTGCTGAACAGGGGCGTGAGGAAGAGATCATCGCTGTATTTAAAAAGCATGATATCGAAGCGGCAGCGATTGGGCGTGTAATCGAAGAAAAACAGTTCCGAATTAAACAGCATGGCGAAATTCAGGCTGAAATTCCAGTCGATGCATTAGCAGAAGATTCTCCTGTATATCATTTGCCAACAAAAGAAGCTGCTTACTTTGCGAGCTATCAACAAATGGAAAGTAATGTTCCGCAAGTTGCTGATTATGCACAGATGCTAAAGCAATTATTACAGCAGCCGACAATAGCTAGTAAAGAGTGGGTATATGAGCAATACGATGCAAAGGCACAGGGGAATACGATCGTTGCACCGGGCTCAGATGCGGCTGTTGTGAAAATAGAAGGCACGGATACGTCAATTGCTATTACGACGGACTGTAACGCTCGATATATTTACTTAGATCCGGAAACAGGCGGTAAAATTGCCGTTGCGGAAGCTGCACGTAATATCGTTTGCTCAGGCGCAAAGCCTTTGGCACTTACGGATGGCTTGAATTATGGAAATCCTACTGATCCCGAAGTATTTTGGCAAATGGATAAAAGCATCGATGGAATTAGTGAAGCAGCAAAGGTTCTTGAAACGCCAGTAATAAGTGGAAATGTTTCGATGTACAACCAATCAAAAGGAGAAGCTATTTTCCCTACACCGATTATTGGTATGGTAGGTGTTCATGAAACGGTTGCACATATTACACCAAATCATTTTCAAGCGCCTGGGGATGTTATTTATTTAATTGGAGAGACGAAACCAGAATTTGGTGGCAGTGAATTACAAAATATAATTGATGGTACGTATACTGGCAAAGCACCTGAGATTGACTTACAGGTTGAAGCGAAAAGATTGCAACAGCTTTTACAAGCGATTCAAGAAGGTATCGTACAGTCGGCTCACGACATTGCAGAGGGTGGCTTAGCTGTGGCGCTCGCTGAGAGTGTATTCGAATCCAATGAACTCGGCTTGGAAGTATATGTTGATGGAGATGCAACGGTTGCATTGTTTAGTGAATCACAGTCTAGAATAATTGTTACAGTGAAGGAAGAAAAACAGGAACAGTTTGAAAAAATGGTGGAAGCAGCGACAGCGATTGGAAGTGTAACTTCAGATGGTCGATATGTTGTTAAAGCTCGTCATTCAACAATTATTGAAGAAGATGTACAGCAACTCAACGATACTTGGAGAAAAGCAATTCCACGTGCGTTGAAATTAAATAAATAAAAGAGGAATGTGTGATGTTTGGAATTTGGGGACACGAACAGGCAGCAGCAATCACGTATTATGGCCTTCATGCTCTTCAGCACCGCGGGCAGGAAAGTGCAGGACTAGTCATTAGTGATGGAGAGAATTTAAAGCTTCATCGTGGACTTGGATTAGTAAATGATGTTTTTAAAAGGGTCGATTTTTCTAAGCTTAGCGGACGTGCAGCAATAGGTCATGTGCGTTATGCAGGAAAAGGAGATAGTGAAGTCGATGCAGTTCAGCCACTCATTTTCCGATCACAAAAGGGCAGCTTTGCTATTGCTCATAATGGAAATATTATGAACGCGCACACATTACGAGGCAAGCTTGAAGCAAAAGGAAGTATTTTACAAACGACGTCAGATCCAGAAATTTTAGCCCATTTAATTAAACGTACAGGAACGGACATAACGGAAGAAGCGATTATTGAAGCGTTACAAGAAATTGTTGGTGCGTACGCTTTTATAATGCTGAAAGAAGATCGAATGTTTGTTGCGCTTGACCCGCGAGGCATACGGCCATTATCTATTGGACGATTAGGAGATGCTTATGTCGTCGCTGCAGAAACGTGTGCATTTGACATCGTAGGGGCAACCTTTGAACGCGAAGTGCTCCCAGGTGAATTACTGACAATTAGCGATGAAGGAATAAAAGCAAATCGGTTTGCTTTCCGTGAAGCGCGTCAAATTTGTGGGATGGAATATGTCTACTTGTCCAGACCAGATAGTGATTTAAACCATGTTAATGTTCACGCCTCCCGTAAAAAAATGGGAATAGAACTGGCGAAAGAAGCTCCAGTTGAAGCGGATGTTGTAACAGGAGTGCCTGATTCAAGTATTTCAGCAGCGATCGGGTATGCCGAAGAAAGTGGGTTGCCATATGAAATGGGCGTTATAAAAAATCGCTATATTGGTCGTACGTTTATCCAGCCGACGCAAGAGCTGCGTGACCAAGGTGTTAAAATGAAGCTTACGCCTGTACGAGGCATCGTGCACGGGAAGCGTGTCGTTATGATTGATGACTCGATAGTCCGGGGAACAACGTGTAAACGAATTGTTCGAATGATCAAAGAAGCGGGAGCGACGGAAGTGCATGTCCGAATCGCCTCCCCACATATTGAGAATCCGTGCTATTACGGAATTGATATGAAGACGAAAGAAGAGCTTATCGCAGCGAATAACTCAATTGAAGAAATAAGAGAGATTATTGGAGCAGATAGTGTAGCTTTTTTAAGTCAAGAAGGCTTGGAAAACGCAATTGTTAAAGATAAAACAATAAACCAAGGGATTTGCACCGCCTGTTTCACCGGCGATTATCCCGTACAACTATAGGAACTACACGATAAATAAACAAATAAAACGTACACGCTTTGATTTCTCATAGCGAGCGTGTGCGCGTACATGGACCTGTACCGTTCATGTGAGGGGACTTTAAGATATTATATTGAAAAAAATAGTATGCGAGAAATGCATAGTACGATGGTACGTAAAGGATTAAACAATTTTTTTACATCACTTATAGTAGGGGCGTAATAAATGTCAAATGTATATAAAAAAGCCGGTGTCGACGTTGAAAAAGGATATGAAGCTGTAGAACGCATGAAAAAGCATATTGCCAAAACTTCCCGTCCTGAGGTGTTAGGTGGTATTGGTGCTTTTGCTGGGTTGTTTGAGCTGACAGGTTTTCAGTACGAAGAGCCTGTCCTCGTTTCGGGAACAGATGGTGTCGGCACAAAGCTAAAGCTCGCTTTCCAGATGGATACGCACGATACAATCGGAATTGACCTCGTTGCAATGTGTGTAAATGATATTGTTGCTCAAGGAGCAAAGCCATTATTTTTCCTTGATTATATTGGATGCGGGGAAAATAATCCGGAAGTTATCGAACAAATTGTTGCAGGTATTTCCGCAGGCTGTGTACAGGCAGGTGCTGCACTTATCGGGGGAGAAACTGCTGAAATGCCTGGAATGTATGAAACCGAGGAATATGATTTAGCTGGATTTACCGTAGGAATTGCTGAAAAGTCAAAATTAATAACTGGAGAAGCAATCGAAACGGATGATCTTGTAATTGGAATAGCTTCTAGTGGTGTACATTCAAACGGGTATTCTCTCGTACGTAAATTAATTGAAAAAAAGGATCTTTTTGAAAAATACGAAGGACTTTCTAAGCCGTTAGGTGAGGTGCTTCTAACACCTACAAAAATTTATGCGAAGTCTGTAGCAGCAGCTATGGATGCATTGCAAATTAAAGGCATTTCTCATATAACTGGTGGTGGGTTTTACGAGAATTTCCCTCGCATGTTACCGAAAGGATTAGGGGTTGAGCTACACCCAAATACGTGGGAAGTACCAGAGATTTTCGCGTTTTTGCAAAACGAAGGACAAATTACTACTGAGGAAATGTACGGAGTTTTTAACATGGGAATAGGCATGGCGCTTGTTGTTGCAAAAGAAGATGCAGACAAAGCATTGGGTATTTTACAAGAACAAGGAGAAACAGCGAGTATTATTGGCAAAGTAGTCGATCGAGAAGGAGTATTTTTCCATGCGTAGTATACGAGCAGCTGTGTTTGCATCTGGAACTGGGAGTAACTTTGAAGCAATTATGCGTGAAGGAAATCTTGGCTGCGACATTAAGTTACTCGTATGTGATCAGCCCGAAGCACAGGTGATTGAAAAGGCGGCTGCTTTTTCCGTACCTACGTATGTAGCGGAACCGAAAAAGTTTGCATCTAAAGAAGCATACGAAAGTAGTATTCTTCGTCGTCTACAAGAGGAAGAAATTACGTGGGTGTTTTTAGCGGGCTATATGCGTATGATTGGCAAGACGCTGCTAGATTCGTACGAAGGTAAAATCATCAATATTCACCCATCTCTTTTGCCGGCATTTCCTGGCATTGATGCGATCGGACAAGCATATCAAGCTGGTGTTAAAAAAACGGGTGTGACAGTTCATTATGTTGATGAGGGAATGGATACAGGCCCGATCATCGCACAAGAAGAGGTAGAAATATTACCAAATGACACGATTGATTCTTTAAAAACGCGGATTCAAGCAATAGAGCATCGGTTATATTCGCGTGTAATAAAGAAACTAGTAAAACGTGATGAGTGATGCGATTACGTAACTACTTTTCCAAAATTTAGACGAAGCTATCGTCCAAATTGTAAATAACAAACGGGTGTCATTTTAATAAGAGCATGCGTCTTGTGCTGGTAGCGCGTTTTTTGTAAGTAGGCAGTTGTTTAAGCTATTTTACATAAAGCGTTCGCCTGAACGTACTTACGTATTACTTTTTTCAATGTGTTCAAATGAAAGTTAGACAGAGACAATAGGCGAAAACACGTCTTAACTACTATACAAGGAGTTTAATGATGAATAAGCGAGCTTTAATTAGTGTTTCTAACAAGGAAAACATTGTACCATTTGCAAAAGGGCTAACAGATTTAGGGTATGAAGTGATATCCACAGGCGGGACTTTACAATTGCTCCAAGAAGCAGGTGTGGATGCAATAAATGTGGATCAAATTACCGGTTTTCCGGAAATATTAGATGGACGAGTAAAAACACTTCATCCAAACGTCCATGGAGGACTTTTAGCAAAAAGAGACAATAGAGCCCATGAAAATCAATTAAAAGAAAATAAAATTGACCCGATAGATCTCGTTATCGTAAATTTATATCCATTTAAAGAAACGCTTGCAAAGACAGGGGTTTCGGATGAGGAGATTGTTGAAAACATTGATATTGGTGGACCGACGATGTTACGCGCTGCCGCTAAGAACTTCCAACATGTTACGGTCATTGTTGACCCTACGGACTATGACGACGTGTTACAGGCGTTACAAGAAGATCGTTTAAGCTTAGCTAAACGCCATCAGTTAGCTGCAAAGGTGTTTCGTCATACCGCTCATTACGATGCGATGATCGCACGATATTTTACGGAACAGACGGAGGAAGCTTATCCTGAAACGTATACCGTTACATATGAAAAAGTTCAAACCTTACGCTATGGAGAAAATCCACATCAGGATGCAGCGTTTTATAAGGAAGCGCAAGCAACTCCATTAAGCTTAGCATCGGCAAACCAGCTTCATGGAAAGGAATTGTCTTACAATAATATTCAGGATGCAAATGCTGCACTTGAAATTGTAGCTGAATACGATGCGCCTGCAGTAGTCGCAGTTAAACATATGAATCCGTGTGGAATTGGACTTGCTGATCAGATTAGTACTGCATTTGAACGAGCGTATGCTGCCGATCCAGTTTCTATTTTTGGCGGAATTATCGCATGCAACCGTGAGGTAGACAAACAGACAGCCGAACAACTAAGTGAATTGTTTTTAGAAATTGTTATGGCCCCTAGTTTTACGGAGGATGCATTGCATACTTTGACACAAAAGAAAAATATCCGGCTATTGACGGTTTCGATGAGCAAAGATGGAAAGATTCATAACCAACTAAAGTCTGTAAAAGGTGGCGCGCTTGTTCAAAATAGTGATCAAGGAAATGTGACAGCGGAACAATTGACATGTCCGACAAAACGTCAGCCAACGGAACAAGAAAGAGCGGACTTACTCTTTGCTTGGAAGGCAGTTAAGCATGTGAAGTCAAATGCTATTGTACTAGCTAAAGATAAGCAAACAATTGGTATTGGTGCAGGTCAGATGAACAGAGTAGGAGCTGCCGCAATTGCAATTGAGCAAGCAGCATCCAAAGCAAATGGAGCTGTTTTAGCTTCGGATGCGTTTTTCCCAATGCCAGATACGGTAGAAGCTGCAGCTAAAGCTGGTATTACAGCCATAATTCAGCCCGGTGGCTCTAAGCGGGATCAGGATTCCATTGAGGCTTGTAATGCTCATGATATCGCTATGGTGTTTACAAATATGCGTCATTTTAAACATTAGGTTTAAAAAGCCATTTACGATTAAGCAGCATTTCACGTTTTTAAAAGGATAAAAGCTCTATCATAGCGTTGCAGAGTTATAAAGGGAGCTAATAAATTCTGCTGTCGCATTATTCCCGTTTTTATCTGGTCGATTAAAGCGTTTATAAACAATTAAAAGGACTGAAATTGAATGAATATATTGGTTGTAGGACGCGGTGGACGCGAGCATAGCTTGATTATGCAATTGGAGAAAAGCAACAAGGTCGATAAACTGTATGCTGCACCAGGAAATGGTGGTATGGGCCAGCATGCAACGTGTGTTGACATTAACGAGCTCGACATTGATGGTTTAGTTCATTTTGCAAAGGAAGCGGCAATTGATTTAACGATTGTCGGGCCAGAAGCACCATTGAATGCTGGCATTGCCGATCGTTTTCAAGCAGAGAATTTAGCTGTTTTTGCACCGACGGAAAAGGCAGCATTGCTTGAAGGCAGCAAAAGCTTTGCAAAGGATTTTATGAAAAAATACGATATTCCAACAGCTAAGTATGAAACATTTACAGATGCAGAAGCTGCAAAGCAATATATAGAAGAACAAGGCGCACCGATTGTTGTGAAAGCAGATGGATTAGCGGAAGGAAAAGGTGTAATTGTTGCTGAGACGAAACAACAGGCAATTGAAGCGATTGATCATATGATGATTGAAAGAAAGTTTGCTGAAGCAGGAACTACGATTGTCATTGAAGAGTTTTTAGAAGGAAAGGAATTTTCTTTAATGGCTTTTGTTCATGAGAACAATGTTTATCCGATGATGCCTGCAAGAGATCATAAGCGCGCATATGATAATGACGAAGGACCAAACACAGGGGGCATGGGTGCATTTGCTCCTGTACCAGACATTACAGATGCTATTTTGGAATATACAGAACAAGTTGTATTGCAAAAAGCGGCAGATAGCTTAATGGAAGAAGATCGTCCATTTACAGGAATTTTATATGCTGGGCTTATGAACACAGCAGATGGTCCAAAAGTAATTGAATTCAATACACGCTTTGGTGATCCCGAGACACAGGTTGTATTGCCGTTAATGAAAAACGATCTTGTTCAAGTGATTACGGATGTAATGGCAGGAAACGATCCTGAACTAGAGTGGAAAGATGAAGCATGTGTCGGAGTAGTAGTAGCATCGACAGGTTATCCAGGCACTTATAAAAAGGATGCGCTTATTCCTTTTTCCGAGCCTGCGAACAATACATTTGTAGTTCAGGCTGGTACAAAAAAGACAGATAACGGCGTTGTATCAAATGGGGGTAGAGTGTTGTTAGTCGGTGCGGTTGGAGGCAGTCTAGATGCGGCTGCGCAATTTGCCTATGAGTACTTACACGTATTTGATTCGACAGATGCTTTCTTTTACCGAAAGGATATTGGAACAAACGTATAACGAGTAATAATATGGATCGTATATTAAGAAGGTTTCACTCATTTTCGATTAATGAGTGGAACCTTTTATTACGCTGCCATAAAATAGTCAATTTAACGATACAAAACGACGTAAAACAGGAACGAAAATATGGTAAACTAAAAAGGAGTGAGAGACTATATAAATTGGAGAGTTGTTTTATTATGTTAGAGCAGGGCTTATATTGGAGAAACCGTGAGCTACGTGAACATGTTGCCGTTGTGGATGGAAAGAAAAATCCAACGATAATTTTAAAAAACGCCACGTATTTAAATATATTTACGAAACAATGGTTGCAGGCGAATATTTGGATATACAATGATCGAATCGTTTATGTCGGTAAGCAACTCATCGAAGGGGATAAACAGACGGAAATTATTGATTTAACCGGTCAATATGTTGTACCAGGGTATGTGGAGCCGCATGCACATCCGTTTCAACTGTATAACCCTGAGCAATTGGCACTTCATGCAGCGCGCTACGGTACGACTACGTTAATCAATGACAGCATGCGTTGGCAAACGATTTTGAATAAAAAGAAAGCGTTTACTTTGATAGATGACTTTAATCGCTTGCCTGTTTCTATGTATTGGTGGGCAAGGTACGATTCCCAAACTGCTTTACAGCACGAAGAACACTATTTCAATACACGTGATGTAATGGATTGGGTATCAAACGAGTCCGTTGTCCAAGGTGGCGAATTATCATCTTGGCCAAGCTTACTGGATGGAGATGATCGTTTACTATATTGGATTCAAGAGACTAAAAAATTAGGTAAGCCAATAGAGGGGCATTTGCCTGGTGCTTCAGTGGATACATTAACAAAACTAAAACTACTGGGTGTTAATGCGGACCATGAATCCATGTCGGGAGAAGATGTAATAAAGCGACTTGAGCTTGGATACCAGGTAGGGTTAAGGTACTCGTCGATACGACCTGATTTACCAAAAATTTTAGATGAGCTTGGGACAGAGCAATTTCAAGCATATGATCAACTAACAATGACTACCGATGGCTCTACACCAGCCTTTTATGAAGCAGGTATGATGAATTTATGTATCGAAGTTGCAATCAAAAAAGGTGTACCAATAGAGGAAGCATATCGAATGGCTACATACAATCCAGCGAAACATTTTGGGTTGGATGAACGAATTGGAAGTATTGCACCTGGCCGAATTGCTCATTTGAATGTTTTATATGAAAAAGATGACCCCCATCCGTTAAGTGTAATGGCAAAAGGCAAATGGATTGTAAAGGATGGGAAAGAGCAAAGCATCGAACAAACGATCAATTGGAATACGTTTGAGATTACACCGCTCGCTTTTGATTGGGAGGTAGGAATTTATGATTTACAATTTTCTACGCCAATCGGATTAAAGCTTATGAATGAAGTAATTATGAAACCTTATCCAGTTGAAATTGACATTACGGTGGAGGAACTGCCGTGTGATAATGACGATGCATTTCTTTTGTTTATTGATCGTAATGGAAAGTGGCGTGTCAACACGGTGATTAATGGATTTACTCGTAAGCTAGGTGCATTGGCTAGCTCGTATTCTTCTACAGGTGATCTCGTATTTATTGGTAAAAGTAAAAAGGATATACTGCTTGCATGGAAGCGATTAAAGGAAATAGGCGGCGGAATTGTTTTAGCACATGACGGTCAAATAATATTTGAAATGAAATTAGAGCTTAGTGGAGTTATGTATGGAGGCACGATGAAGCAGCTCATCGCTGAAGAAAAGAAGCTGAAACATTTATTACAATCCTACGGTTATTCCTTTTCTGACCCTGTGTATACAATATTATTTTTATCATCAACCCATTTGCCTTATATTCGAGTTACACAGCAAGGGATTTACGATGTCCTAAGCAGAGAAGTTATATTTCCGGCAAACATGCGTTAAGTAGAAAGAGAGAAGTTTAGCTAAATGAGAAGAACTATCTTATATTGTTCGTAACTTTTCCGATTGGATTAATAAATAATAAATACGCACGTCTGTCATCGGTTTATACAGGAAGCAGTACTATTGTAAGTTCGCTCGTGGAAACAGGTGGCAGACGTCGTTTTTGAAATAATATAGGATCCTCGTGAAAAGTTTGGTAAAATAATAGGAAAGTTAATAAAGAGATAAGGTGTGGGATAATGAAGAAGGTCTTATTAATGTTACTGGCAATCATTGTGCTTTTCCTAGCTGCTTGTTCTAAGGATGAAAAGAAAGCAGATAAAAATGTTACAATTGATGATACGGCTGAAGAACCAAAAGAAATTGTTGAACCGGAGAATACATATCCATTTACTGGAATACAGACAGATCATACTACCGATGATCGTTTAGTCGGTGTAATGGTAAATAATCATCCAAAAGCACGTCCACAATCGGGCCTGTCTCAAGCAGACATTGTTTTTGAGATTTTATCCGAGGGGAATATAACTCGGTTGCTTGCTTTATTTCAAAGTGAGAAGCCAGAAGTAGTCGGGCCCGTTCGTAGCGCACGGGAATATTATTTTGAATTAGCTGATGCGTATGGAGCATTATATATTTACCATGGTGCAGCAGGATTTATTGATGAAATGATTGATCAACGAGGAATTGAACATTTAAATGGTGCGATTTACGATAATGATGGCAACTTGTTTAAAAGGGAAAGCTTTCGGAAAGCACCTCACAACTCATATTTACTGTTTCCTGCGGTAGAATCGGTCGCTAATTCAAAGGAGTATGAAATGAAACGCACATACGAAGAGCTTACGTTTTTAGAAGAAGGTACTGAAATTGAAGGAGATACGGCTGCGCAAGCGACTATAACGTATTCCAACAGCGCATATTCTAATGTTCAATATGAGTATAATCCAGCAAATGAAACGTATACGAGGTATAATGGAGAAGAAAAAACGATTGAGTTACATACAGAAGAACCGATTGAATTAGATAATGTGTTTATTGTCGAAGCTTACCATGAGGTAATAGATAGTGCAGGGCGCAGGGCAATTGATATGGAATCTGGTGGCGATGCCTATTTATTACAACAAGGGAAAGCACAACGGTTAAAGTGGGAAAATCAAGATGGACGCATTGTACCGGTAAAAGAGGGGCACGTTGTTGGTTTTGTGCCTGGTAAAACATGGATTAATGTCGTTCCTTCTAATCCTGGAATTGACGAGTCTGTATCAATCTTAAGTGAGTAGAAAAATAGGAGGGATTGTCGTGCAAATTGATAAGTTACGCGGTAAGCAATTGGATCAGTTGTTTGATGCTGTATTATCCTTGCAAACGAGAGAAGAATGTTATCAATTTTTTGATGATATTGCAACGATGAATGAAATCCATTCCATTTCACAGCGATTACAAGTAGCTAAAATGTTAATGGAAGGACAAACATACTCTAAAATTGAGACAGAAACAAAAGCGTCAACTGCAACGATATCCCGAGTGAGACGGTGTATTGATTACGGAAGCGGTGGCTACGATGTAGTATTGAACCGTATTGCCAAAGAAGATTGAGCTTTGGAAAAGTAAAGCTCGACGCTATACATGTAGCGTCTATTGCAAAGGAATCGAATTAATTTGTAATTTGGCCCATGTCCGTTTACACCTATGTATTACAACTAAATCGTATAAAGTGTATCCATAGCTTGTACTTGGGGAAATTGCATTGAAATGAACGAGTATGTTTCTATAAGCGTGCGATGCTTTGAATAGAGAATATGAAAAATAACGAAGAAAATAGACTTCCATTGCTTGGAAGTCTATTTTCTATAAAGGCAAATGAGATTAGGACTGAAACGCAAGCTTTAAATTATCGGGAGGTGTGGTTATGGGCATTACGATTCGGCGAATGAGGAAATCCGATATTAAATCAGTGCAAAGCGTAGCAAAAGAAAGTTGGGCGACTACTTATAAAAATAGCATACCTGTACATATCCAGGAGAAATTCTTACAATCCGCCTATAACGATTCAATGATGATAAGACGCATGGAACTTTCTTTATTTCTTGTAGCAGAAGTAAAGGAACAGGAACGAATTATCGGCTACGCTAACTTTTCACCTGTGCGAGCTGGGGGAAAGGTTGAATTATCTGCTATTTATATATTAGCGGCATATCAAGGGAGGGGGACTGGCTCTGCCTTGTTCGACGAAGGAATAAAGATATTGGGTGCAGATATTAAAGAAATATATTTAAATGTGGAAGCACAAAATAATATTGGAAAAAGCTTTTACTTAAAAAAAGGATTTGAAGTAATCCAACAATTTAAAGAGGAGTTGGATGGTCATTATTTAACGAACCTTCGAATGGTTTTAATTTGTAATGAATCGCACGAACCGTCACAGTAGAAGAGATCGAATGGTAAAGTGAAGTTTTAATCCCCTGTTACTGTAAAAAGCTTCGATTATTTTTTCATAAATCACCTTTCATTTGACTAAATTCATCACCTTAACTTTGCTATAATATAATAGACTTGCATTAAACGAGAAAGTGGCGTTACAAAATGGTACAGATCTTTCGTTGCAGGAAAAAGGATCAACCAGAAATAATATAGCACAACATACAGGAAACTTTATGAGGAGTCCTATTGAAGGTTTTAATAACATTCATAGCCGCTGCCATATACGAAGACTCCCTCAGAGAAAGTTCTAGTGGGAAAAGCAACAGCCGAAAATCCATTTAGGAAGTTTGAAAAACTATCTAATTAGTTGAGGTGTTGCCCACAGAAAGCGAAGTATATGTCAACGACGGTAGTTAAAAAATGTATTAGCAAGCAGTTCGTGTTGAAAATTGAGAGTAGTAAACGCATTATATACAATGGAGGACATATCGATTGAAAAAAATAATGAAAGAATGGAAGCATATTTTTAAACTTGATCCTGCG
The DNA here is from genome assembly GCF_051846935.1 of Virgibacillus sp. W0430. Classification (NCBI taxonomy): domain Bacteria; kingdom Bacillati; phylum Bacillota; class Bacilli; order Caryophanales; family Bacillaceae; genus Virgibacillus; species Virgibacillus sp. W0430. The sequence goes on along the minus strand of NZ_JBPYCS010000006.1, from coordinate 6,625 downwards.
AAGCCTATTTCTGATGAACATTTAGAATGGATATGTGAATCTGGAACCGATGCGATCATTGTTGGAGGTACGGACAATGTAACATTAGATGGTGTACTAGATTTATTAGCAAGTATCCGCATGTATTCTGTGGATTGTATTTTGGAAGTTTCAACAATGGACGCTGTTACACCCGGATTTGACTATTATTTTATACCAATGGTAATGAATAGTACGGAAAAGAAATGGATGATGGATATTCAGCACGAAGCGGTAAAGCAATATAAAGATTTGATGAATTGGGACGAGATTAGCGTAGAAGGATATTGCATCTTAAATCAAGCGGCAAAGGCATATAAAAAAGCAAATTGCACAATGCCAGATGAGCAGGATGTAGTTGCGTATGCATATATGGCTGAACGGATGTTTCAGCTACCTATTTTTTATATGGAATATAGTGGTACGTACGGTGACCCAAAGCTCGTACAACGTGTGAGGCGTGAGCTTAATCAAACATTGCTTTTTTATGGTGGCGGAATTGAAACGCCAGAACAGGCACGTGAAATGAAGCAGCATGCAGATGTTATTATCGTAGGAAATATAATTTATACGGATATAAAGAAAGCACTCGATACCGTAACTACGATTCAACATATGGAAAAATTATAAGGTGGTGGCACACATGAGTCGTACGAAGGATGATCTACTAAATGGATTAAATAAAGAACAGCAAGAAGCCGTAAAGCATACAGAGGGTCCCCTGTTAATAATGGCAGGCGCAGGAAGTGGAAAAACGCGCGTACTAACCCATCGAATTGCCTATTTATTAGAAGAAAAAGACGTATCGCCTCGTAGTATTTTGGCTATTACGTTTACAAATAAAGCAGCACGTGAAATGAAAGAGCGCGTCGGCCGTCTTGTCGGTGCGGACGGAGATTCTATTTGGGTATCAACATTTCACTCAATGTGTGTGCGTATTTTACGTCGAGATATCGACCGAATTGGCTTAGATCGTAACTTTACGATTATTGATAGCAGTGATCAGCTATCAGCAATGAAGCAAGTCTTAAAAAATTTAAATATTGATCCGAAGAATTTTGATCCACGAGCGATGCTTGGCCAAATTAGCAATGCTAAAAACGAGTTGATTACGCCGAAGCAATTTGAAGAAAAAGTCGGTAATTTTTATGATCGCCAAGTTGCACAAATTTATCATGCGTATCAAAAAATGCTCCGTAAAAACCAAGCATTAGACTTTGATGATTTAATTATGGAAACGATTCATTTATTTAAACGAATTCCAGAAGCATTGGAATATTACCAACGCAGATTTCAATATATTCATGTTGATGAGTACCAAGATACAAACCATGCACAATATTACTTAGTTAAGCAGCTCGCAAGCAGGTATAAAAACTTATGTGTCGTAGGAGATTCGGATCAATCAATATACCGTTGGCGCGGCGCGAATATTGCAAATATATTATCGTTTGAAAAGGATTATCCGAATGCACGAACTGTTTTTCTTGAGCAAAATTATCGTTCAACAAAGTCGATTTTGGATGCAGCCAATAAAGTAATCGGACATAATACGGGTCGAAAGCCGAAAAAATTATGGACTGAAAATGAATCTGGAAGTAAAATTCGATATTTTCAAGGTGCAACGGAACGCGAAGAAGCATTATTTATAACGGATAAAGTTCAAGAGTTAACAACTTTGAAGCGGTATGCACCAAATGATATTGCGATTTTATATCGGACAAATGCCCAATCCAGAGCAATAGAGGATGCGCTCGTGAAATCAAATATATCCTATCAAATGGTCGGTGGGACAAAGTTTTACGATCGAAAAGAAATAAAGGATATGGTTGCTTATTTGCGCTTAATTACAAATCCATATGATGATTTAAGCTTTGAAAGAGTTGTAAACGTGCCAAAGCGAGGGATTGGTCAAACAACTGTAGAACGTTTACGTGTTTATGCCACGGAGAACGATATTTCCTTCTTTGAAGCGGTGAAGGAAGTTGATTTTACAGGTGTTTCAAAGCGAGCTGCAAACGCCTTATCAGAATTTGGTGCATTAATTGAATCCTTAACTAATCAACAAGAGTTTTTAACGGCTACGGATATGGTTGAGGCGGTACTGGAACGTACGGGCTATGAACAAATGTTGGAAAATGAAAAAACGATTGAAGCGCAAAGCAGACTCGAAAACTTAGAGGAATTTATGACCGTTACGAAGAATTTTGAAAAAACGAGTGAATCCGATAAGACGCTTGTTGCGTTTTTAACCGATCTAGCGTTGATTGCAGATATTGATGCTGTTGATGAAGAAGATCCAGATACGAAAGAGAAAATTACTTTGATGACATTACATGCCGCTAAAGGATTGGAATTTCCAGTTGTTTTCTTAATTGGTATGGAAGAAAATGTTTTTCCGCACAGTCGCTCGATGATGGATGAGGAAGAGATGGAAGAGGAAAGACGGTTAGCTTATGTTGGTATAACACGGGCTGAAAAAGAGTTGTATGTCACGCATGCCCAGATGCGTACGCTTTTTGGAAGAACGAATATGAATCCAATTAGCCGCTTTATTCATGAAATACCGGAACAGTTAATCGAAGGAATCGAGCAAGTAAAAACGACTATGTACGGCTCTTTTGGGAAATCTAGGGATAACGTGTCTTCTGCACCGCGAAAAGCGAAAAGAATTGAAACGACGACTGGGGCAGAAAGTGTTGAATGGCAAGCAGGAGATAAGGCAGAACATAAAAAGTGGGGAATCGGTACAGTAGTAAACGTACAATATGAAGGAGAATCGACCGAGTTGGACATAGCTTTTCCAGCTCCTACGGGTATTAAACGATTACTGGCAAAATTTGCCCCGATTACGAAGGTTTAGGATGGTGACGGCATGTGGATAAATTAGAAGCGAAGAATAGAATTGCTGAGCTCGTACAGCTGTTAAATAAATACGGACATGAATACTATGTGCTTGATCAACCGAGTGTCCCCGATGCAGAGTATGATCAAAAAATGCAAGAGCTGCAAAGGCTGGAGGCTAAATTTCCCGCGCTTGTATCTACTGCTTCTCCTACTCAGCGCGTAGGCGGCGAGCCTTTGGATAAATTTCAGAAAGTTGAACACCATGTACCGATGCTAAGTCTAGGTAATGCATTTAATGAAGCAGATTTGCGTGCCTTTGACCGGCGGGTGACCCAGCTTGCGGCAGAACCGGTAGTGTACATTTGTGAACTGAAAATAGATGGACTAGCAATTGCACTTACGTATGAAAACGGCACATTCGTACGTGGATCTACGCGCGGAGATGGGCGAGTTGGAGAGGACATTACGAGTAATTTACGTACGATTCGTAGCATACCACTAACTATTCAAGAAAAACGATCGATTGAAGTTCGTGGTGAGGCGTTTATGCCTCATCATTCTTTTCTTGCCTTGAATAAAGGGAGAGAGGAAAAAGGAGAAATGGTTTTTGCCAATCCGCGTAATGCAGCTGCTGGTTCTTTGCGCCAGCTCGATCCAAAAGTAGCAGCCTCGCGTAATTTAGATATCTTTTTGTTCGGGTACGGAAAATGGGAGGCAGACAGTCTTCCATCTCATAGTGAACGACTGAAGTATTTGGCAGCGCTTGGCTTTAAAATAAATCCGGAATGGAAGCGATGTACGACGATAGACGAAGTGATTGAATATGTTTCGTATTGGTCAACCGAACGGCCGAATTTGTCTTATGAAATTGATGGGATTGTTATTAAGGTAGACGACTTACAGCAGCAAGAAAAACTCGGATTTACCGCTAAAAATCCGCGTTGGGCGATCGCTTATAAATTTCCTGCAACAGAAGCTGTTACGAAGCTTCGTACTATTGAGCTTAGTGTAGGTCGAACGGGGGTAGTTACGCCAACAGCAATTCTAGATCCTGTACAAATTGCAGGGTCAACTGTCCAACGGGCATCTCTACATAATGAAGATTTAATAAAAGAGATGGATATTCGGATTGGGGATACTGTCGTGCTGAAGAAAGCAGGCGACATTATTCCAAAGGTTGTACGAGTTATCGAGGAAAAACGAACCGGTGATGAAGTTGAATTTTCCATGCCCAAGCAATGTCCATCATGCAATAGTGAGCTCGCTCATTTAGAAGATGAAGTAGCGCTTCGCTGTTTAAATCCGAACTGTCCGGCTCAATTAAAAGAAGGCCTTATTCACTTTGTTTCTCGCGATGCGATGAATATTGATGGACTTGGAGAAAAAGTCATTGAGCAGCTGTTTCAAGCAAAATTAATAAAAACTATTGCAGATTTGTACCGGTTAAAAAAAGAAGAATTACTGAAGCTTGATCGAATGGGTGAGAAATCGGTTCAAAACATATTAAACGCAATCGAAGCTTCAAAATCGAATTCGCTTGAAAAATTATTGTTTGGCTTAGGAATTCGACATATCGGCGCAAAAGCAGCACAGACGTTAGCAGCACACTTCCATACAATGGATGAGCTGTGTGAAGCGACGTATGAAGATTTTATTGCTATTGATGAAATTGGTGAAAAAATGGCTGATTCCATCGTCCAATTTTTTTCAGAGGAAAAGGTCATTGAATTGCTGCAGCACTTATCTACTATGGATGTAAACATGACGTATTTAGGGCCGACACAATCGCAAATGACGGCAATTTTTTCAAATCAAACGATCGTCTTAACTGGGAAAATGGAGAGCTTTACCAGAAGTGAAGCGAAAAAGCTTGTAGAAGCGAATGGCGGTTCTGTAACGAGTAGTGTTAGTAAGAATACAGACATCGTCATAGCGGGTGAGGCAGCTGGTTCGAAATATAAAAAAGCACAAGAACTGAACATTCCTATTTGGGATGAGCAAAAGTTTAAAGAAGCGATCGAGTCCTAAGGAGTGGGAAAATCATGAAAAAACTATTCGTTGGCTTAATATGCGCACTCCTCATATTGTCGAGCTGTGCACCAAAAGGAAAAGAAGATGAAGTATTGCAAAAGAGTGAGGAAGAAACTCAGCAAGAGCTATCAATCGTTCCAAGCTATCGATTGGCGGGCGATAATTACAAAATGGTCCTTCCCTATCGAACGAGTGAAGCACGCGGAGTAATTACAAACCAAGTGTTTAATCGGCTAGACATTGATGAACTTGAAGAAGGCTTGCAACACCACTCCAAAGAGGTTTTTGATCCGAGCAAATATTACTTTGAAGAAGGACAATATTTGACGAGAGAAATGGTATATGAATGGCTCGGCCGCGCTCCTACTGAAAAGCAGCTGGAGAAAGCGGTTCAAGATAAAATAGCAAGATTAGAAAAGGCGAACATGACCGTTAATGAAGATAAAATAAGAAAAGAATTACAACAAGGACTAAATCCTGCAATGGAAGATTTAGAAGGGCTGGACGATAAAGAAAAGGTAAAAAAACATCGTGAGAATCCGAGGTATTTATCTCATATATTAGAGCAAAATTATTTAGAAAGACAAGATGATAATACAGTAAAACTAGTTGGTGTCTCGATTGGCTTAGCACTAAAATCCGTTTACCGTTTTCAAACAGAAGAGACAGGTCCTTATTATGAGAAAATCTCTAAAAAGGAAATGCTAGAAGAAGGAAAAAAGCTTGCTCAAACAATCCTAAAACGTGTAAGAGAAATAGATACGCTTAAGGACGTTCCAATTATGATTGCCCTGTATCGCGAGGAAGAGCGATCCTCACCCGTACCAGGAAATTTTGTAGCTAAAACAGTCATTGACAAAGGGACAACGATAGACAATTGGGAGAGCATCGACGAGGAATATGTTTTATTCCCTTCGAAAAGAGGAAGCGATAAATATTTTGACGATTATCAGCTTGTCAAAAATTTTGGCGATGAAATTGTTGATTACTTCCCTAATTTTATTGGTGTCGTCGGCGAAGGATTTTATGTGGACAAAGAATTAAAAAAACTAACGTTGGAAATACCACTTGAGTTTTATGGGAAAAGTGAAGTGATTGGCTTTACCCAATATGTATATGGATTAATAAAAGAACGATTTCCGACTTACTATGATTTAGAAGTTAAAATAAAATCAACGGATCGAATGGAAAGCTTTCTGTACCGAAATGCAGGAGAAGAAGATATTGAGGTGCATATATTCCATTAAAGAAAAGGCGGGGCGCATTACTTGAGAAGAAAGGATATAAACTCGATTAATTGAACTGCTTTTTTACATCCGTTAAAATGGAAATGTAATGGAAAAATAGAACTGTTTCACAATTTATAGGAGGTTTTATACATGGTCGTACCATACAAACATGAACCATTTACTGATTATACGATTGAAGAAAACAAGCAGGCGATGCTGGACGCTTTGAAAAAGGTGGAGGCTGATTTTGGTAAGGAATATCCGCTTATTATAGGTGGCGAGCGAATTACGACAGAGGAAAAGCTCGTTTCTGTAAACCCGGCAAATAAAGAGGAAATTATCGGGTATGTTTCGAAATCGAATAAGGATTTGGCGGAAAAAGCAATGAAAGTAGCGGATGAAACGTTTGAATGGTGGCGAAAAACGGATCCATCTGTTCGTGCAGATATTTTATTCCGTGCGGCTGCGATTGTTCGCCGTCGTAAGCATGAATTCAGTGC